>NZ_JBPMGE010000017.1:0-24978 GCF_054014795.1 Candidatus Pyrohabitans sp.
TATCTCTTTCTGGGTTATCTAATCCTTTCAAAGATATTCTTCTTCGCTGTGGTCATGAGCGATAGCATGCGCCCCACATTTGAAAAAGGAGACCTGGTACTGGTTCAGACCCTCTCCAAGGAGCCCCAGCGGGGGGACATCATCCTTTTCTCTGGATTTATAGAGCTGGATGAGGAAAAAAGGGAGTTCATAGTCCACAGGGTGTACAGCATCTCTAGAGACGGGACAGTAAAAACCAAGGGCGATGCCATGCCCATGCCTGACCCCTGGATCGTACCCCCCGAAAAGATTGTGGGCAAGGCTGTGATGCTCTTTGGGCAGCCGGTGGTGATAAAGCATGTGGGTGAGAGCCTGATACTGGAGCCTGGCAAGGTAATAACCAATCCCATTGTGCTTCAGTATGTGCTGGGCACAACCCGCAATATGGGACTCACAATCTTTCTGATATTGATAATGCTCTACCTACTCCTCGAAATAAGGGAGCAGAGGCTGAGAAAGGTTGCGAGGTAGCTATTGATAATACTCCCTCAACACCCAGGTGTCGCTTTCAGCAGCCCTGGGCTCTGTATAAACAAAATTCTCCACACCTCCACCGCTGAAGCTCCACATGCCACCACCGCCGCCACCTCCCATGCCACCACCTCCCATACCTCCGCCACCCATGCCATGGCAGACAGAACATGTGCCATGGCAGGTAGAGCACTTATCCATGTCAGCAGAGGTGGCTATGGTAAGGCCAGCGTGATTGGTGGCACGGTGGCAGCCAGTGCAGAAGTCTCCCACCAGCCTTGCAGAAACATTTTGGGCCACCTTGGGATAGAAGTCAGTGGAGTTGTGGCCTCCTTTATCATGGAGCTCATTGGCCGGGGGATATGGTCCTGTGCTGTTGTGACAGGTGGTGCAGATGAGCTTGAGTGCAGCATGTACCGCCGAGGAGTTCAAGTTTGTGTTGTAATAGGGAGCGGAGGCATAAGTATCAAAGCTTGAGTTTTTGTGGCAGCTTATGCAGTATGCATCTGTGGCACCCCCATAGCTGGCATTCTGATGTCCGGGATGATAATCAGAGGTTACTGCGGGGATCGTGGAAGTTGAGACAGTGTTTTCATCTGTAACATCCCCAGCATGCTGGGAGCCATTTGCATTGCCTATACTCCCAAGCTTTATGCGCTCATGGCATCTTATACAGCTTATCTCGTTGGTGTTCTTCCAGTAGTGGGAGCTGCCCCCCTCGTTTATTATTTCCACTGCATAGGTCCTCTGCGGACCGACCACCACATTTTGTATGTCGTATATGTATGTATCGCCTCCATCCGGCGAATCAACTGGATTATAAATAGTATAATTTATCCAGCTGTAGTAAACAAATGTAATGTTTGAGGACTGGTTGGTGTGGCACATAATACACGCTTCATTGGGACCGCGCCTTATCGCAGTATTCTGGGCGGAGATGAAGAGTGGCCTGTGGGCCTCAAAGGTGTTGTTCATCTGCTCCCCCTCTGTTGTGTGGCAGTCGATGCACCTTACCACGGTGGCGGCGTGGCTCTGGGTGCCTGAGGAAATTGTGGTGTTGTGACACCGGGTACAGCTGAAAGTGGAGTGGATAGCTGAGAGGGAGAGATTTCCCGCCTGATTTGGATGGCATTTTGTACAGTCCACATTCTGACCTGAAATAAATGTATGCTGGAGGCTGAATTTTGTACTAACCTGATAACCTGAGAAAATCAGGAGAACAAAAAGCCCGATGAACAGCAATGTGCGATTTTCCATATGTACAACTATAAATACCCGGCAATAAAAAATTTTTGCTATGTTACTTAAAATATTTTACATGGATATCTAGGAGGCTCAATCATAAAGTGGTAAAGATGAGCACATACAATGTAGAACTGAGCGAGAAGCTCGCCCTGTACTCCTCCTACCTAGTGCCCATTGGCATTATAATTCTATCGCTGGTGTCCATATTCAACGATACACTGGTAAATCCAGACATGCGTGCTCTTGTTCTTGACCTAATATTCCTCCTCCTCGGCGCTCTGCTTCTGAGCGGTGCCCACAGGGTAAACTCCAGGTTCAGGAGGAATATGCTTGCTGACAGGGAATTCAGGTACCTTCTGCTGGAAAAATTTGAGCCATTCCTTAAAGAGCTCAGCAGGTATCAGGTTTCTATTGAAGAGCTTTCAGAGAAGGTGGATGCCCTGAACAGGAGGGTATCCTACATCTCAAAAGAAAAGCCAGCCGCTGCGTATCCTCATGCGATGCCCTTCGCCCCAAACATAACCTTCCTTATAAGGTCTCTCTATATGTCCATATTAACCCTCGGGGCCCTTATGTTTCTCTATATCAAGATATCGCCCAACAGCATATATGTGATTATTGTTCTCACATTTCTGTGGTGGTATCTCATCACCGATGAGTACGACCTGTTCAGCGACATTTCCGCCTATATCTTCATAATCTTTCCGGTACTCGTTATACCCATAACAGGTCTCATACTTCTGGCATATTTCGACCTCCAGACACTGCATATCTTCCTGTTCCTGGCCCTGATAGTGTATGTGGCTGGATACTATGCGGTGGCAACATATTATGCAACGGGTAGAATTCCATTCATAGAGAAACCACTGGAGACATACAGAGACGGAGGTAAGGGTTCAAATATAAGAAACGGGGGCTCTGGCAACCCGGTTGACGTGGAGGCGGTGAAGGAGGCCCTTGATAAGCTGATTGGTAAGAAGCCTCCACTTCAACGTGATGAAGAGGATGGAAAAAGTAAAAAATATGAGGCAAATGGAGGTCACTGTAGAAAATGCGGTTATTTGGTTCCGGGGGAGAGTGGTGCTGACAATAGCATGAGGATACCTCTCGACAGAGATACTCTGGCGGAGGCCTTAACCCTCTACCTGACAGTGCAGGAGAAAAATAAAAATGCAAAACTGTTCGACTCCAGCAAGCCACCCTTTGCTCAGAGTTTCCTCAGCGCATTATATGAAAAGCTCAAAAAATTTAGATAGGCGATTGCATGAAGACCACATTGGTGCTTACAGTGTTAGCAGTGTCCCTAGTAACACTTGCCCAGGTATATTCTCAGGAAGAATATACCAAAATAGAGGGTTTAGATCCCCTTGTCAAAAATTTTGCTGGAATGGGACATGGTGGGGGTAAGTGTATATACTGCCATGCCTTCCTCATGTCAGACCAGGAGTACGAGCAAAAATTTCTTCAAGCGGGCTGCAGGTGCCATCAGAGTGACGTGGCCAACGGGTACAATGTGAGAATGAACGACATAAGGGAGAAGCACGATTCACAAACCTGCAAGCTGTGCCATGCTGGCACAAAAAATGTTACCTTCCAGATATATCACCAGAAGGTGCACGAAGGTGTCCCATGTACAAAGTGCCATGAGATACGGAATGTGACAGACTTTACTGTCACCAAGCCAAAGACAACCCAATGTAAAAGCTGCCACAGGTATGATATCCACTATACCCATGCGGATGTGCTGGGTAATGTGTGCAAGCTTTGTCATGGTTCTGCATTTGCTTCCATATATACGAGAGAAGACCTAGAGAGGTTACCCATCAAGGAGGAAATAATCAACAGAACAATTAGTGAGAAACAACCAAAGAAGGAGGTGAAGAAGGTTGGATTCGTTACGATCTCAAAGATTCTTGCTTTTATCATTGATTTTATTTTCTAGCCTGTGGCTGAGTGGCTGTATTGAAATTAAGCCAAAGGAGATAAATGGTACCGCATTTGAGGTGAGAGTCGAAAACCACAGGATAATCCCTGATTCGGTAAGGGTGAGCATTGAACCAGTAGTTTTAAAGGAATACACCCTTCCTGGAGTTGATTACCCTCCCTTCATAGCCTTTAGAGGCTACGTGATACCAAAAGAAAACCCGAATGTCACCCATACAACCTACTGGGGTCTGGTGAAGTATAAGGGTACCGGAAACTACAGGGCGGTGCTGATAACAGAGGACGGGTACAGTCCCAAAAAGGGAGATGAGGTGAGATACTATATCTCTCTGAGGAGCAGGAGCGTGAAGTGGTCGTCCTCTTTCGTAAGCGGATCAACGATACTGGAGTGATGCCATGAGGGCAAATATACTCTTTATCCTCCCACTGGTGTTCCTCCTTTCATTGCCAGGTGTGCTGGCCGCCGGAGGTAAGGCCGTTATAGTTTCGGATGTTGAGGGTCTGGGCAAATACACAGAGGTCGAAGAGCCGGTATATCAGCCGGGTGAGAAGGTCAAACTCTATGTCGAGGTAAACGATGTAGACCATGCAGGTTTTGTGGCTGTGAATTTCTATGTTATTGTATACAACACCAGACTTGAGATTAAGGATGTTATACCGTACAACGTGCGGTACAGGCACCACGTAAGAGATGTGTTCATAACCCCAGAATTCAAAATTCCCGAAACCTGGGAGGAGGGGACGTACTTTATAAAGGTACGTGCCTATGATGTGGCAGATGAAGAAAAGGTCAGGAGGATGTATGCCAGGGGCCTGGAATGGTTTAATCCTGACTACGGTGCAGCCAAATCATTTACCGAGCAGCCGGAGGGTGTTAATGTGGGAGGATACTCCGGCTATCTCAAGAGCGAAACCTTTGCTCAGTCGATACTAACACAAACCCTGAGATTCAAGCTGGTTAAGAGGATTCCAGCTGTGGGAGTTGGGGTCAAACCAACGCGGGAGATAGTCTCGTATCCTGTTAATATATCATATCTCATTGATTCACAGGTAATGGAAAAACCAACATTTATCTCGCAAAGACCATTTACATTCAATTTCTCAATGAGCAGAGGGATACATAATGGCGTGGTGGCTCTTGACTACTTCTTTCTGATAACGAATGATAAAAATGAGCCCATCTATTACTCTCGTTCCACTGTGCGTTACATAAAGTACCCAGCAGACATAATTTCCAATACCTTCACCCACCAACTGTCAGAAGGAAAGTACTTTCTGATAGTCAAGATTTATGACAGAGCCAATCCCGAGCCTCTCAGGCAATTCCTGAGGACTCTGAGCGGTTATTCTGAGGTTTATGATACCAAGAAGATAGATGCGTACAGAATTATAAAAGAGGGCAGAAATGTGGGCGATGTTCCATATTCAACCCTTGGGCTCTTAAAGCCGGCAAGTGAGGAAAACCTTGTTTACTTCGGCAGGATACCCTTTGAGATACTATCTGAGCTTAAGGAGGAGAAGCTCACTGCTCCAGTACTCAAGTTTATCTCCCTCGAACCCAGTGACTTTGTACTCAACCTTTCCCAGCCGTTCTCTGTTAAGGTAAAATTCAAAAATATTGGAAGAGAGGGAACAGTAGATATTATAATGGACATAAAAGGTGAGAAGAGAGGATATCGCCTTAGACAGAGCCTGTTCGCCGAGCCCAATGTGGAGAAGACGGTCGTATTCAACGTAACCCTGCCCCTCACAGAAGGGGCATGGAAGATATCAATTTTTAATTCCACCCTGAGCGAGGTGATACTTGTCCAGAGGCAGGAGGTTATTGAGCAGCTTGAGAGAAATATAACCGCCGAAGAGGAAGAACTTTTTGCTCCTGTTGAAATGGAAAAGCCAAAGACGCCTTTGCTCATAATCGGCTTTCTAATATTAGCCCTTGTGGCTCTGATGCTGGCGTTAAAGAGAAGGTACGGCGGAAGGATACCTCAGGAGTTTGCCCTGCCCATAAAAATTAGCCTTGCGATTCAGTTTATACTCATAATTCTGTACGTGCTGTATTTATATAGATGACTTTATTCCCTTTTGCGAATTTTTTTCAGATTTTCCAGGAAAGTTTTCATCAGGCCGTCGCCATTGGCAGCATAACCCTTCATCTCCTGAAGGTTTGCATATCCGCACATCATTTTAAGGCAGTCGTCACAGAAAAATATGGACTTTCTGTCAATCTCGTAGATGGTACTTGAAAATTTCATGTTGCAGTTATCATTGCTGCAGTGGGGCAGGCCCAGGGTGTGCCCCAGCTCATGAAGTGCTTCTTTAATGAGCCTCTCAAGGAAAAGCTCATAATCACACTTTCTGTTGTAGTACACCTCCCGGAGGCGTACAGGAGAAATTACAGCATATCGTCCACCCAACATCGCCAGCCCAAAGATGTAATCCACACCCCTGACTGTTATATCCTCATTGACTATAGTCAGCACCTTCTCTGCACGTGCCGGATAGCCGTTCAGGTGGTCAAGAAGCCGATCTGCAAGTGCCTGGCCCCTCTCATTGAAATTCAATGGAACTTCAATTGAAGGTGAAATTATTACTTTTCCAAAATATTCCTCAAGTTTATATCTGAGATATTCAAGCCATGGCTCTTGAACCCCACCAGCAGGAAGAATCTCCAGCATCAGTATTTCAGACTACATTAACCCTTTAAAATTTTTTTATATTTATATAACATTTCGTCAAACATTCCAACTAAGAAGAGAAACCCCACTTCTTCATCTCAGCCTTCACATCCCTCTTCTCCCCCTCTATTCTGGCGATCTTCTCCTCTGTCAGGGCGATATACTCCCTGAGCTGCTTCTCCAGTCCCTCCACCCTCTCAATATCTATGCGCGACCTCTCGTTGCTCTCACCTGATAGCGAATCCTTAAAATCGTAGTACTTCTCTATACTCTTCTCCATTATTCTGCGCAGGCTAAAGCCGCCGAGGAGTATCATGGCATCCACATTCTTGCTCTCGGGGGAGGTTACCAGGCTGGTATACCTCAGGATGCCGCCCCGCTCGCCTGCCAGGTTCCGCGCCGCCCACTCGCGGGAGATGTCCTCTAGGTCTTCCTGGGTAATTTCCCCGTTGAGCACCTTATCCTCGGGAGCGATGACTATTATGTAAGCCATGGTGGCTGTGCCTTTATCCAGGGGGACCATTGCACTGTTTGAGGCGCTCTCCAGTATTGCATCAAGGCTCAGCACGTCCGGGTCATTATCCAGGCTGAGGCAGGGTGTGAAGTGGATTGTACCCAGGTTGCTGGGAAGCTGATAGTAGTCGGCGATATCTATGGTGGCACGGGAGGAGTAACTGCTGGGAGCGATAAGCATGTACACCGCCCTTATAATCTCCTGGTTTATCCTCTGGTAGCGCTCCTCCCTCTCTCCGCGTCTTATGCCGAGAACGCGCTCCACCTGCGAATTGTCCACCAGAATTGCAAGCGCAGCATTCTGCTCGCCTTTGTAGCGCAGCAACCTTGAAAGGCCGCATACCGCATTAAAATGCCTCTGCGGAGCCTCAAAGTCGTAAGGGAATATAGTGAGAGCTATAAAGTTGTTTATCCTCTCCATGCCCATACCCGGATTCTTCCTGATTCTGTGCACAATGTAGGGCAGCGACCCATTGCCAGTGCCTCCTCCCAGGGTGGCGATGCCCAGCAAAACATCGCTGCCCCGAAGCTTTAAGCCTGCGATGTACCTGCGAATGTTGTCATAATCCTCCACCGCCTCCCTCTCCCCGAGCACCCAGTTGTTGCCTGCGCCGCTCGGAGCCCTGCCGAAGATGCAAACGCGCTCACGCTTTATCCTATCATACTCCTCCCTCAACTCTGGGCTCTGCGCAAATATCTGCTCCAGCGGCTTCTCCGGCTTTACGTCCGCCGGCGTGGTGTTGAGGAGAAGAACTCTATTGCCGATGCTCGGATTTTTATACTTCGCATAGTAGAGGAAGGCTATGCGGTTTGCCCCCTGACCACTTGCAATGATGCCCCATCTTGTAGTCTGCATGCTTTTTCAACCTTTGAGCTTTAATGCATTCTTCTCAAACTTAACCTCGGGGTGTGCCTCGCTGTAGCGTTTGAGAAAATCTCCGGCATAGCGTACCCTGAGCTCCTCTGCATAGACCTCGCCTTTTTCCCTGAGCTTCTGGTCTATAATCTTTTCTATTGCAGGATAGTTCTTTGCAATCTTTACAGTCTTATACCTTGTGTCAAATTCTCCTGAGAGAACCCTGAGCACGCCTATTGCCTCCCGGGAAAACAGGGAGAAATCCTTTCTGGGGTCCAGTTTTGAGACGTAACTCTCAACACCCCTCCTCCTCACCTTCACCACCCCCTGCTTTTTCAGCTCTTCCTCCAGGGCAACCACCTCCCTTGCCAGAATTCTTGCAAGCTCAAGGGTCAGTCTCTTGGCCTCTTCCCTGAGGGCGCTGAGCTCACCAAGACATCCGGGGTCGGAATAGCCCAGCGCCTTTTCCCTCAGGATGCGCAGTGCGCGTTCCTCCTTTACAAAGTCTTTCTTGCTGAAGCTGAGAACCCGCTCCAGGTAGCTTACAATCTCCTTCCTGGCCTGGAGGAAGGGCTTGGTGAGATAGCTTGCAGCCTCGCTTCGCACCTTCTGAAGCTTTGGCACAACCTCCACGCTGTATTTGAGATTTTTGACAGTTTCCAGCTCCCTTCTCAGGTGGCTCACGTCGGCTATGCCCTCTGCCGTGTCCAGAAGAAACTCTGCCTCGCCGATGCATTTATCCACTATCTTCAGATATCCCTCCTCACCCCGCCTGTGCTTTTCCAGCAGCTCGGCCAGGCTTGCCGAAGGTAGGCTAACTATTCGTCGAAGTTCTTCATACTCCCCGCTCACCGGGAACCCGCTTTCAGCGAGAGTTCTCGCAGCGCCTAAAAGCTCCTCCATCCTTTTCGATGCTGCCTCACCATAGCTCGCAGCAGCCAGCGACTCCAGACTGCGAAGCTGCTGCTCAACCTTCCTGCTCTCCAGTTCTATGGCCGTGAGGGTTACCTTTTCAGTTCTCCTCTCATTTACCTCGAAACCCTTTGTAAAAAATCCTCTGGAGATAAGCTCTCTCTTTATTCTTCTCAGGTCTCTCATAAATGGCTCAACGTCGATAAACTCTGAGGCCTCCTTAATGCCGCTTTCCAGTTTCTCAAGTGCGTCCCTCATCTTACTCAGTATTTCAATTTTCAGAAGCACCACTGTCTTATCTGTCCTGCTCTTCCACCAGGTGTAGAGCAGGCTGGCAAGGAGGACAGAGACTATCACCCCGACTGCAATGTAGGAAACAAAGGTTATTCCAAAGGTTAGAAGCAGAAATAAGCCCGCGCCCAGAGTTGCGAGCACCACCAGGGCGGTTATCACATATTCATTCATGTTTAAGCCTCGCTCTCAAGGAAGTCCTTCTCATATTCCTCCAGCACGCGCAGGGAGATGTCCTTGTACTGGCTTGCGAGCTGACTGAGGGTTTTAAGGCGGGAGAGCTGATTGGGGCGGTAGGTCAGCAGCACAGTCGCCGTCGCCAGGTTGCGCTTTGTCAGGGCAACGCCGAAGTGGGTCTCACCAAGACGTGAATGCTCCTCCATCACCTGCTTTGCCATGCTGGTGTTTATCCTTCCCTGCCGCGTCAGATAAACAGGAGGGATGCGCAGGAGCACAAGGTTCTTCTCAGCATGCTCAGGTCTTACGTCAGCTAGGGTCAGCTTCATAAAGCTCCTGTAGAGGAGGGAGATGACGTCTATCTCCCTGTAACCGCTGAAGGGAAAGATGTAGTGCAGAAAATTCCTTGTCCTCTCAGAGGCGCGTCCAAGGGTGGCAAAGCCAGGGCGAGTACGCTTCCCGAAGGAGAAGCTGGTCGCAGCTATCATGTCTTTCAGGTCAATCACCGGAGCATAGCCCTCGTACTGTGAGGGCTCAACGCGTTCTATCACTGTGCCTATCAGAATGTCGCGGATGCTTCTCGCCACATACTCGTTGTACCGCTGGAACAAACTCTCTGCACTCTCTGCATAGGCGAGCTTCTGGTTGTCCACAAGAATCACAGAGTCCACATGCTCTATGAGCAGATTCAGGCTCTCCACTGCATTTTTTGCTGTGAGCCCGCCTTCGTGCGTCGCGGGAAGCACCACTATGGCGATAACCGGGATGCCCATCTCCTTCAAAATGCCCGCCACTACAGGCCCAGCGCCGCTCCCTGTGCCGCCGCCGAGAGCAAAGGAAACAAAGGCGACTGGCACACCTATCCCCGAGCCCTCCTCGCTCTCAACACTTACCCTCTCCAGAATCACCTCCTTCAGGTTATCCCTGAAGCGCATCGCATCCTCTGCAGCTTTTGCGCGGTTCTTGCCGTAACCTCCGCTCACAAAATGCTCAAATCCAGGATTTGTACCGGGAATAAACCCCCTGTCGCGAGACATACCAATCCAGTGCTCCCGCTTCAGGTTCTTCAGGGTCTGCAGGTCCAGCGTCGCGGAGTTTATGGCCATTGGCACAGCTATTTTGTACATTATCTCGTCGTAAAAAGCAGCATCTATTATTGCTCCGCCGCACTGTCCAACGCCGATAAACGCATATGGCATTTTTCCACCTGTTTGCGTGGGATTAATCTTGTCGGGTTCCCACTTTTATATTTACTTTCAAAGGTCAAATATAAAACATTATTGCATGAACCCAAAGTTGCTTCTCCTCCTTCTGCCAGCCCTCCTGATTCCCCAGGTTCATGCTCAGGACTGTTCTTCACTCCTGGCTGAGGTCCGGGGCTTCACATCACCAGCCTTCGCCGCCTATCCAGAGCTGAGGCAGGTAAAGCAGGATACGCTGCTCCTGCTCTACTCCCAGGAGCGCGCTGCATGCGGTGATGAGCTTCTTGGCTTTGCCTCCTCCTCCCTTGAGTATCTTAAAGCCATGGATGAGGCATATTTCCTCGTGAGCAGGGCTGAGATAGAGTCTCAGAGGGAGGGCATAGCCAGGGCAATTGCGGCTGAGAGGTTCATCTCTGCGATGCGCTCCTCTGGTGCTGGCCTGGGAATAATCGCTCAGGATGCTGTGGCAGGGGCTGAACAGGGAAGGGAGAGCTTCCTTCTGTCCAGGGCGATGAGCTTTGAGGGCAGGGCGGAGAAGGCAGAGAGCACAAGGCTCAAGCTGGCAAATCTTGAGATGGCAATCGCAAGTTATGAGGCGGCAGATGCCCTCCAGGCGAAGAGTCTGAAGGTCAGGAGACAGGCTCTGGAGGAGAAGTACATAGCTGACATGGTGGCAGCGCAGGGTTATCTGAGCGATGCCAGGGCTCTGCTCGGGCGCGCAGAGAAGCTTGACAGCAGTTTTCCGGGCTTTATGGACGCCTATACATTAACGAGAGAGGCCAGGATAAGTCTCGCCAGGGCTGAAGAGCTCTACAAACTTCATCATGAGAGGGAGAAGCTGGCGGAGGTTGAGGACAGCTCCGCCACAACCGAGGAAATCTACTCCTCCGCCAGGAAGAAGATTCTGCTACTCTTTGGTGTTGTTTCTCTGGTTCTTACATCGCTTTCAGTGTACATCCACAGCAGAATACTACGCTGGAAGAGGGATACCTATGAGTGCTATCTTGGCAATGAACTTGTGGGGGCATAGTATGCGCGCCCTGAGCGCTCTTCTCGTAATGTTCCTGCTAATTGCCGCCCCTGCAAGCGCTCAGGTTACAGCGAGCTTTGGATATGACGAAGTTGAATTTTACTTCGACAAACCCAAGGATGAGGTCTCCTACTTTGAGACCAATCTCACGCTGTGGTTCTCCAACGCGGACAATGAGAGTGCAGCCATGGTCTCAAATCTGGAGGCAAAGCTCTACGGCGAGGCGGTGGATAAGGGCATGAGCGTCACCCTGGAGAAGACCTCTCTCAGGATTGAGCCGGAGGATAGCTCCTACCTCCTGATTTCCTTCCGTGCACCTCCAGGTGTGGCGGAGGGCAGCTACGACGCAAAGCTTGAGGTTAAGGGCGACTACACCTACCTCACCAAAGGAGGGTCCTACTCACTGCTGCGTGAATTCCACATAACAGTCAGGATTGAACATCCACCACCCACTCTGGAGGCAACCTGGGACCTTGCGGAATGGGGCAAGCTCAGGGCAGGGCAGAGCTTTGAGCGCACCCTCACGGTGAGGGAGATTTACGGCTATGCGGGGGCTAGCAATGTTACTCTCTACCTCTCCAGGAGAGGACCTGTTAACCTTACCCACCCCCAGGATATTGGAGATATACCCGCGGGAGGCTCAAAGAGTGTGAAGGTCAAAATTCAGGTGCCGGAGAGGCATCTCAGACCGGGAGACTACTGGGTTGCCCCGAGGATTGTGGGGGAGTATCCGGCAGAGGTTGCGACCCGGGAGCAGGCCAACTACACCATACCCAGACCTGAGATGAAGCTTTCCAGCACCAGGATAAACTTCGGCAGGATAACCTTTGAGGTGGGGAAGGACGCTGCCACGGCGAGCATAATCGTCTCTGAGACGGGAGGCTACACACCCATTGAAGGGCTGAAGATATCGCAGGTGAAGGGTGAGGAGGGATGGGTGGCCCCCTCCCGGATTGACTATATCCCTCCCGGAGGCAATGCCACGCTGAATTTCACACTGCTCCTGCCCCCCGATGCGAGCCTGGGTAAAAAAATATGGATTTTCTCAATAGCCGCAGGATATGCAGGAAGCGCCGAGATTCTGGGGAAGGCCACTGTGTACTTCCCGGGTCTGGAGGAGGCGGAGCGTTCTCTGGACAAGGTACCTTCGCTGCCCTACCCGGAGGCCCGGGATGTTGTGCAGAACCTGCGCGGGCTGGTGATGGGGGCAAAGGAGGCAACAGAACTCAGGGAAATAGCGATGGTCATGTCGGTGTACAGCGGTGCCACCTCTTTCCTGAATATCCTCGCGGGTGCTGAGGGTAAGGATGAACGCGTTGAGCGCATTATACTTGCAAGAGGCAGCCTGAACAGGGCGAAGATAGGCAGTGAGGGGCTGGAGGACAAAAACCTCAGGAAGTACGCAATACCCGTGGTTGAGGCGCTCGAGGAAGTGTGGAGCAGAGAGGCACGCAACGCGGGAAGAGCCCTTGAGAAGGAGATAGAGGAGAGGGGTGACTACCGCAGTGCTGTGCTGGATTACAAGAAGCTCAAAACCCTTTATCTGTACCTCGGCGATGCCGAAAAGGCAAAGGAGTATGCCACAAAGCAGGAGGAGATGGAGCGTGCATACTTCAATGCACTGTCTGAGGCAATGTCCCTTCTTAAAGCCTCTGAGCAGGAGATGGAAGCAGCTAAAGGGCTCAGCTTCAATATAAAGGAGGTATCTATTGTTGTCAACCCCTTCCACTACGAGAGGGTTGTTGCCCACTACCAGAAAGCCATCTCCAGCGTTGAGAGGGCAAAGATTCTCCTGGAAAGGGCCGGCGAAGGTGAGGAGGCAGAGCTGCTTCAGGTGAAGCTGGAGGAGCTCAGGAAAGGTAAGCGCACCCTTGAGGGGATCTTCAGGGGCTATCTCGGTCTTCTCACCCTGTTTTTCCTGTGGTTTGTGGCGAGGGCAACCCTTGGCTTACTGCGCTGGGTTCGCGATTCAGAGGCACTTGCAGAGGGCGATGTACTCCTGGGGGGTGAGGGGTGATTAGATTTTTGTTTTCCAGTCGGACTTAATTGTTGAGTCCACGCAGCCGAACTCAAGTGTCTGTTTAATGTCCCCATCTTCCAAATTCGGGCAACCCTCAAGAAACTCTCCTAACAGTCCCGACAGCAGCAATTAATTTTTAAAATTAGTTTTAGAGTAATTTGACTTTCAAGTCAGATACTTCAGCAATATCAAGAAAATCCTCGTCTCTGGTAAATAATCCCTCATTTCTGTTTATACAAATTGAAGCTATCAAAATATCTGCAAAAGGTTTAGGCTTGCCATTCTTTCTTAAACGTTTCTGAAGTTCTACTGCAAGCAGAACATCTTTTCTTTCAATTGGAAGAATCTTACCATGAAGTCCCATATACTCTGTAAGTGGTGGATACTCAACTAGAGTAACTTCGGTTATATTCTCCAAAATTTCAATGGCGTTCTTCACGCGCTCAATTGCTATGCTTGTATCTATTACACTCATTCTAATCTTGCTTTTTCTTTTACTCTCATTTCTTTTAAAAATTTAAGCTCAGTGTCCATATCAAATTCAACATTCTCCGTATCTGGATACTTCAATTCTAAATACAACCTATACAACTCAGGATTTGCATAATCTCCACTGATCCTTTCAAGTAACTTTTCCAGAAACATCTTTTTCAACTCTTTCATAATATTTGGGTCCACCCATTCAGGAATCTCAATTACAGCTTTCGGCATATTTTTAGACAAGAATGCTACCGTTAATAAATCCTCTTGAAGCACAAATTTTGTGCTAGTACTTCTTCAAACATCTTTTCATTGACAATTTGTTTCTGTTTTGCATATACGTTCTCAGACAATGCTCCCCCTGAGCCTTGAGAGCACCTCCTCATTGCTGAGCATGTCCTCAACACAGGTAAGGAGGTATCGGGATAGGAGGAAGAAAGCCTGAGCCTCAGGTGAGGGGCTCCTCTTCCCCCTCTCAAAGAGCTTCTTTGAAATCTGCCACAGGGACGCAGGGGGATAGGTGGATACCTCTCTTATCATGGATGTTATCCTCCTGTCCGTCTGGAAAATCTCCTCCTCAATCCCCTCCTCTGGAAGCCCTTCAAGGAGCATGCTCAGGGCTTCTTCCAGGGAAAACTCAGGCGCTCTGCAGTTCGCCGGGCCGGGCTTTCCTGAGCTCCTGTAGAGGGCGATGTTCTTCCAGTCCTGCATGGCTTCACATATAAGGGGTACGGTCTCCTCAGCGGCAGTTAAAAGAGCACTCACATGTGCCGGCGATTTTCTGAACTCGGGGGTTATGACAAGGGCGCCGATGCCCTCAATAATCACATATCCAATACTTCTGAAGTACGCCGGCAGGCAGGGGTCGTGGCCGGCGACGCGCTCATAGGCTTCATCAATGGCGCTGCGGAGCTCTTCCAGACGTTCTTCCTCCTCTCTGCCCAGGTGGTGTACCGGCTCAAGCTCCACATCGACCTCACTGCTCACGCCTCTAAGGGTAAATTCACTGGCGACTGGTTTAAATCCCTCCTTTTCCACTGAAATAGAGACGCGCCCCGGTTTAACTCTGAAGGTGGCAATTCCTCTGTCGTCGGTTGTCTCCCTGTGCTTCTCAAGCTCTACAGAAGCTCCCGAAACAGGCGCCCCGCCCTTTGAGCTTTTAACCCTTACGTGCAGGGTGGGAAGGACCTCCTCATGCACCTGCTCCTCTGCCATTGGCCTGGGGGACTTCCCCTTTCTGAGGAGGAAGAACAGCACCGCAGCAGCAAAGACGAATAGGGCAATAACCCCCGCCTTTCTGCCCGAAAGGCCTGCCAGTCTCTCTCCGGCGAGGGGTATCGCCAGTATCCTTTCCCCTGAGATTATGAAAATTCTGCTCGCATTGGGGCTAATTGTGGCATAATCCACGCCCTTCCGGGGATAGTATCTCCATATAAGCCTGCCCTTTTGGGCATCGTACAGCTCCACGCTATCCCGGGAAGCTGCAAGCAGGTGACCGCCCGCTGCGCTGAGAAGGCTCATGTTCTGCGCAGGTGTTATATTCCAGAGGGGCCTCCCTCCTGCATAGGCGTGAATCCCGGCTCCGGTGAGGGTAAACAGGGTCTCGCCTTCCATGGCAAGGGCAACCACAGGTCTCCCAAAGCTGATATTCCAGACCGGAGCGCCGTCGTAGGAGAGCACATGCACCCTACCATCCTCCGCCAAACCTATACTATAGCTGGACATTTCAAGCACAGCGGCCTTAAAACCCAGCTGCTTTGTCCAGAGCAGAGCACCCGCTGTGTTGAAGAGGTAGAGCTTGCCTCCTGCCACCACGCTGACGCCCCTGGATGAGGCGGCGATGAGCTCAACATTAGTATCGATGCTCGCATTCCACACCCTCTTGGCACCGTGATAGGCTGAGAGGAGGTTTCCCTCAGCAAGCAGGAGCTGTTCATCTGAAGCCGAGATGAGGGGCTTTTTTCCTGTGCTCACCGTGCCCAGCATATCCCCTGAGAGGCTGAGGATGTATACCTTCTTTCCGGCGGCCACAACCAGGCTTTGCAGCGTGGCATCCACCTCTTCGGGCTGGCGTGGTGGCACTATCTCATAAAACTCTGGCCTGGTAAGCGAGTTGTTGACAAGTCTGACATTTACAGCGGTGGCAAAGCTCCGATTTGCAAAGCTCACCACAACCTCTATGGGATACTCACCCTGAGATATGCCTGAGGTGTCCCAGACGTAGGGCAGAGACTCTGCAACGGGGGTGGCGTTGATTCGCACAACTACCGTCGCATTCTCCGGCATGGTCCTAGCGTTGATTGTTATACCCTCCCCCACGCTGAAGACTTTACCTGCCTCCGGAGAGGTAATCTCAGCATAAAGCGCGGGTGTGGTGTTGAGCACCTCTATGTCTGCGAAGGCGAAGGCCACTGCACAGCGGCCCTGAGAGGGGCATGGGGAGCACAGGTTGCTCGCCCTGATGTCTGAGGCGAAGCTGCCGTCAAAGGCGAAGACTGCCGTCAGGGTGTAGTCCCCTGGCTCCGGGGGTGCAAAGAAGCTGAACTCCACGCTTGTGCTCTGGTTGGGAATGGCTGTACCTGAGTAGAGCCTTGCTATCTCACCCCTGCTCCAGTTTCCAAAGAGGTTGACCCTTGCCTCGCCGGAAGCATGGCTGCCAAATTTCCAGGTGAGCGTGCCCCTTATGCGCTGCAGCGGGGCAACGCGTATGCTGCTCTGCACCCCCTTTGTGCCGGGGTCAAGGTCCAGGGACGAGAGGGTCATCACCTCCAAGTTCTTCCCCGGAGCAGCGTAGTAAACATCCCTGGGGCAGGTTGCATAAACCTGAGGAAGAACAAAGGCGAGGAGGACAAGAAGAGCAACCTTTCTGAACATGCACATATCTTTTGATACCCCTCCCTTATGAATTTTAGCAGAGTTCGCCCTCGGCGAAGCCCTTCTTCAGCGCCTTGATTCTCACCTTAACCCTCTCGCCCTTTGCGGCCCCCTTGATAAACACCTTAACCCCATCAATATAAGCTATTCCCTCGCCGCGCCTGCTCACCTCCTCAACCTCCACTTCGTATACCTCGCCCTTCTTCACAGGGGAAAAGCCCTTCGCTATGAGGTAAATCTCTGCGCTCCCGCTACGGCTCGCCTTGGGTTTGGTGAGCTTTACAAAGGAGAAGCATCGCTTAACCCTCGCCACAAGCTCCTCAATGAACTCGCCCTGAAACACCTTCACCAGCAGAGCGCCTCCGGGGCTGAGATGTTCCTCCGCTATGCTCAATGCCTTTTCGCACAGCTCCACACTTCTCGCATGGTCAATACTCCACACTCCGCTTATCGCTGGAGAGGCATCGCTTATCACAGCCTCACAGGTCGGTATAACTTGCCTGAGCTTTTCTCTCACCTCCGGGGAGGTGAAGTCGCCCTTTATAAACACCACATTCTCGTAGGGCAGGGGCTCTATGTGCTGGAGGTCCACACCCACCACAAAGCCTGAGTCGCCCACAATATCTCTTGCGACCTGCGTCCAGCCTCCCGGTGCAGCCCCCAATTCCAGCACACGATAGCCGGGTTTCAGAATCTTAAAGCGCCGATTCAGCTGCATAAGCTTGTATGCGGCGCGGGAGCGGTATTTTTCATGCTTTGCCTTTCTGTAATAGTAGTCCCTTCTTTTCTCAATCAGCCAGCGCTTTCCCATATTCCTAAGCTCAATGTTAATCATGGCGGTTATTATTGGAAGAACATGGAAAGACTTCTATACCTGGGATGCATGGTTTACAACCGCTTTCCCGATTATGAGCTCTCGGCAAAGGCGGTGCTTTCAAGGATAGGGTTCAGGCTTAGAGACTTTCATGAGTTTGCATGCTGCTCCTCCACCTTTATACCCTCTCTGAGCGACGACTGGATTTACCTAGCCGCCTACAACCTTGCCCTCGCTGAGAAGCGCGGTATGGATATAATCTCGCTTTGCGGAACCTGCACCTCCACGTTGAAGCGAACAAACCTCGTGCTGCAGGACGAGGGGCTCCTGCGGAAGGTGAACTCACGCCTAAACGAGGTGGGGTTGAGCTATTCGGGCGGGGTCAGGGTAAACCACCTGCTGGAGGTACTCAGGGAGAAGGAAGAGGAGATAGGGGCACTGGTAACGCATCCTCTGAGGCTGAAGGTTGCGCTGCAGCATCCCTGCAACGTCTTCCGCCCCAGCGAAGTGGCGCGCTTTGACAGCCCCTCCAGCCCAAAGGCAATGAGAGAGATTGCCGTCCTCACAGGCGCAGAGGTTGTGGACTACGCCGGGGAGTACGAATGCTGCGGCTCCACACTGCTTTTAACCTCTGAAGCACTTGGAATCTCCGCTGGCAGTAACAAGCTTGCCTCCGCCCGAAAGGCGGGGGCACAGGCTATGGTGGTGGCCTGCGGCAACTGCGCCTATCTCTTCGACAGGTATAAGGAGAGGATGAAGAAGAGCATGGACACTGAGCTCCCCACACTGTTTCTCACTCAGCTTCTTGGCCTGGCCTTCGGGCTGGGCAGGAAGGAGCTTGGACTAAACATAAGGAGGGTGGAGCTTGGGTGAGTGTACCCACTGCGGGGCCTGCAGAGAGGTGTGCATAGCCTTTAAGCTCGGCGTGCCCACGGGTGCGAGTGTGCTTGAGCGGGAAGATATCTTCACCTGCGCCGGGTGCTGGAAGTGCATTGAGGCGTGTCCTGAGGGTGTGGACATATACAGGCTGATGGTCGAAGCGAGGAGGAAAGGCGAGCTTCCGGAAAGCTTCAGAATCGGTGTGAAGAATATCCTTGACACCGGCTACGCCATGCCGGTACGGGGGATAAATGCGATACGCGAGATGCACCGCCTGCCGGCGATTGAGAAGGTTAAGCCGGAGGTGGTGAAAAAACTCCTGCGCGGGGTTGAATCAGCCTGAGTCCTCTATCAACCTGAATGCCTCTTTAACCAGTCTCTTGTGGTGCTCCTCAGATTTCATGAGCTCTGCAATAATCCCTTTAAGCTCTTCATCCTCCAGCTCATTGTAGAGTTCCCTGTAGACCTCCCGGGCATTCCTCTCTATATCTGCGAGGTTGCGAAGGACAGAAATTATATCATCAAAACTCATCTTTATCCCGCCCTCTAACTATCTCCATCATCTTGAGTACCGCCACCTTGTGCCCCTTGGATTCCTTTCGAATTACATCTATTATTTCAAGGATGCGTGTCTTCTTCTCCTCCGGCAGGTCGCTCTTCTCAACAATCTTTCTCAGGGAGCGGGTTATAAACACCACCCCCTCATCCTCCAGCTCAGCGATGTTCTCAAATTTTTTGAGCAATCTCTGTTTTGATATCATATCCACCCCACCATGCCACGATCTAATTTAGATTGACAACTAATTAATTTAACATTAAACCTTTATATAGCCTTGCATCTCATACTTTAGCCTGATGGTGGGTGTAGATACTGAGTTCATAAAAATGCTGCTCATCTCTGCGCTTGTTGGCGGCTTACTGGGCGTGGAGCGCGAACTCAAGGTTCAGGTAATCGCAGGTACGCGCACCTTTATGCTGATTTCAATCACGGGTACGCTGAGCGTGTATCTTGCAGCAAAGGTGGCCACACCCTGGGTCATGAACCTTACCCTTCTGGGGGTTGTTTTTCTGGTGCTACTGCTGGGGATAATAAAGAACTTCAGAACATTTGACGTGGGCATAACCACGCCCGTGGCTTTCTTCCTGGCATACCTGATAGGCATCCTGGTGGGGCTCGGGCTGTACATCGAGGCAATAAGCGCCAGCATACTCATTACCAGCATACTGGTGTTCAAGAAGTACACCACCATCCTCACCGAAGCCCTGGGCCATGAGGAGATGCGCTCAGCCATGGAGTTCGGTCTAATAGCCTTTGTGCTCTACCCGGTGATGCCGGATTATCCGATTGACCCGCTGGGGTTGATAAATCCCAAGATGCTGGTGCTTGCTGTGATTGTTGTCTCAACTATAGGCTTTGCGGGCTTCCTTACGCTGCGCCTGGTTGGGCTTGAACTTGCCCTCACCCTTGTGGGAGGGATAGGTGGACTTGTGAACAGTCAGGCGACAATAAGCGCCCTATCTGAGAAAGTCAGGAAGAGCGCCGAAATCGCACCCAATGCGCTCAGGGGAATGATTCTGGCCAATGCCGTCATGCTGGCAAGAAACCTGGCTCTTGCAAGCTTCCTGAGCATAGAGCTTTTAAGATTTCTGCTTCTGCCAACCCTGGCGATGTGTCTGCTCGGCGCTGCCCAGAGTTTTCTGATAAAGACCAAGAAGAGCCTTCGCGAAGTTGAGCTACCCCTGGAGTCGCCCTTCGCAATCCTGCCCTCCATTAAGTTCGCCCTCATCTTTGGTGTTATAACCATAGTTTCCCACTATGCCCAGAGTCTGGGTGCGGGGGGCGTCTACATAACAGCCCTCGCCGGAGGCTGGGTTTCCAGCGCGGCAGTTGTTGCGTCGCTTGCATCCCTTGTATCCATGGGCAAACTCGAAGTTGAGGTGGCCGCCCTCGGGGGTGTTCTTGCCATGATTGCGAGCAGCATCAGCGGTGCTTTCATAGCCAGGATGAGCGGTACCTCCGAGCTGGCTGGAAGATACCTGCGCGTTGTGCTTTTGAACATCTCAGCCGGCATCGGGGTGGCTGTGCTCATACTCCTCAGGTAGCTATGCGCAATTCTTTCTATTGTTACTCTGGGCCATGTAGTTGAAGGATAATGCAGGATCTGGAAGTGTTTAAGGAGCAGGTAAGGCACAACTGCGAAATAAGCAATGCTCACTTCTGGGGGATTTATTCAATATGCGGGCTCCTGATGAGACTCCGCAGCCTGTACAGGTTTGAACACTCCCTCAAACCATGGGAGAGGATAGACTCGGCTAAGCTTATGGAGTGGATAGGCGGTAAGGAGGAGCTCTGGCAGAGTCTAAAGGGCAGTAAGCTGGAGCCCTTCCACATTGATGGTGAGGTGATAGACCCCTTCGACGTCAAAACCGTGGAGAGACACATTCCCCGGGAGCTGTGCTACGGCGCTGGCTACGCAGCCGCAATGAAGCCCAGCTTCTTCCTGGGTGAGCTTGGAGATAGCTACACTGAGCACGGCTTCAGGGTGAATGTTGTGGAGCGCGAGATGGTGCGCGATTTATTCTCCTCACCAGCGATGCTCAGGGAGGATACTATATATCTCCGCCTCCAGGTGTTTGAGGAGTACCTGTGGGAGAAGATTGAAGAGCTCCGGCTTGGCAGGGCTAGGGCTTCGCTGAGGGATGCCTTTGAGTACTACGGTGTGGGCAGGGAGGAACTCCGGCAGCCTTCGGCTCTGGAGGAAGAGGTCAGGAGGATAGCAAGGGAGGAGAGCTATGCACTCGTCGCCCACGAGATCGGCGAGGCTCTGGAGGACAGTTTTCCAGAGGAGCTCTGGCGGAGCCTGGTGGACTCTTCCCAGTTCATGGAACGCCTTACCCGGGGTGTTCGTGACCTCCTCGCTGACACCCACACTGAGGGCATGCTCTCGGCGATAATCAGGCGCAAAAGCATAGCCTCGCTTGCATTCTACACAGCAGCGCTGCACGGCTTCAGGAGGGAGCTTTTCCCTGAGATCTTCGAAGCCTATGTGGAGGCCAAGAAGGGCGACTGGAGGAGCGTTGAGAGTGCCGCCAGAGCTGTGCGCTCGCGTGCACTTGAGTGTGTGAATATCCTTGAGGAGATTAACAGCAGCTCCCAGGGGAAGGACGAGGCCTGGCTTCGCCGCCAGACAAGGGAGAAACTTCTGCAGCCTTTGGGGATAAATTTATAAACCCCTTCGCTCAAAAATAAGATGCTTAAAAAGGATAAGGATGGGATCGATAAGGAATGGAGATATGCACTGTTTGCGGACTGCCAGAGGACCTGTGCATTTGTGAAGAGATTGCAAGGGAGACTCAGAAAATTACCATTTCTCTAGCCAGGCGCAAGTTTGGAAAGTCGATGACCGTGGTGGAAGGTATAAGCGAGAAGTCTATAAACATCGTAGACCTTGCAAAGAAGCTCAAGGGGGAGCTTGCGTGTGGAGGCACTGTCAAGGATGGAAGGATAGAGCTTCAGGGAGACCACCGCAAGCGGGTGAGGGAGTTTCTCATAAAGCACGGCTACTCTGAGGATCTGATTGAGGTGAGATAGCTGGGATGCACGCCAGGCAGGTCATCGAGGCCGCGCTTTTTGTTTCTTCAGAACCTGTGTCTGTGAGTAAGCTTGCAGAGGTCTGTGGTCTTGCCACGGATGAGGTTCGTGCGGTTGTTGAGGAGCTGCGCAGAGAGTATGCCTCCCGGGGCAGCGCCATTGAGATTCGAAGTATAGGTGATGAGCATTATCTGATGCAGGCGAGGGAGGCGCTCTCAGGGATGCTGATTGAGCTGGTAAAGCCCGCGGTTGCTCAGGAGGTGCTGAAGACGCTCTCGCTTATAGCACTCCGCCAGCCTATTACCCAGGCGGAGGTTGTAAAGGCGAGGGGGAGCACCGCATATGCACACATTAAAGAGCTGGTTGCCAAAGGCTTTGTCTTTGCCTCACCTGCGGGCAGGACAAAGATGCTCACAACCACAGAGAAGTTCTCTGACTATTTTGGCTTCAGCCGGGATATAGCAGAGGTAAAAAAACAGATAGGCGAGCTCCTCATGAGGAGGTGATGTCGCTCTTCAGCTTATGCACCTGCCTTCTTATCTTTTCGCCTTCCCTCTTCAGAGTGGAGATTTCTTTTTCAAGGGACTTGACTTTCATGTAGTGATAAACGTTCAGTAAAAGCAATGCAAGCACAATTATGTATATTATCCAGGGAATTGAACCTGCCATATATACACCTGTTTTAAAAGGTAAAGCGTAACATTAAAATAGGAATTCGTCTATAGTGACGGTGGTTCGGTGGTTAGGTTGAAGTACGATGTTGCAATAATAGGCGCTGGCCCTGCGGGGCTCTTCGCAGCTTATGAGTTTGCGGAGAAGAGCAAGCTCAGAGTGGTTGTTATAGACATGGGTAAGGATGTGGATAAGCGTACCTGTCCGATGGAGAAGACGGGCGTATGCGTCAAGTGCAAGCCGTGCAATGTTATGAGCGGCGTGGGCGGTGCCGGTGGGCTGAGCGACGGCACCCTGAACCTCCGCCCCGATATAGGTGGCAATCTCTACGAGTTCCTGCCTGAGAAGGAAGCCTGGGAGCTGGTTCACTACGTGGACAGCATATATGTGAAGCACGGCACGCCCAAGAAGCTCTACGAGGCCACGAGCAAGGAGGAGGAGGAACTCTCGCGCAGGGCGGCAAGCGCGGGCATGGAGTTTGTGCAGATACCCCAGCGCCACATAGGCAGCGACCACACACCGGAGGTTATAAAGAGCATAGCGCAGCACCTGCGCGAGAAGGGTGTAGAATTCCTTCTTAATACTCAGGTTGAGGAGATAACCCCTGAGCTCGAGCTCGTTCTTTCCGGGGGAAGGAGAATTAAGGCACGCTACATTATCGCCGCCCCGGGGAGAAGTGGCGCCCCCTGGATGGTGAATCAGGCGCAGAAGCTGGGCTTAAAGATACGCCACGGCCCCATAGATGTGGGAGTTCGCGTAGAGGTACCTGCGGTTATAATGGAGCCGGTGTGCAGGATAAACCGCGACCCCAAGTTCCATATTATAACCAAAACCTACGACGACTTTGTGCGAACCTTCTGCGTCAATCACCGCGGCTTTATGGTCAAGGAGAGCTACAAGAGCTACGTTGGGGTTAACGGGCACTCGCTGCGCGATAAGCAGAGCGAGAATACCAACTTCGCCTTCCTTACGCGGATTGAGCTCACAGAGCCTGTGGAGAACTCCACCGACTACGGGGAGAGTATTGCGCGCACCGCTACGACGCTGGGCGGGGGCAACCCCCTGATTCAGCGCCTGGGCGACCTGCGCAGGGGAAGGCGTTCCACCTGGAAGCGAATAGACTCGGGTCTGGTTAGACCCACGCTGCGCGCGGTGACGCCGGGGGATATAGCAATGGTCATGCCCCACCGCATAGTTACAAACATCCTCGAGGGTCTGGAGCGTCTGGATAAGGTTATTCCTGGAGTTGCCAGCGACTCCACGCTTCTATATGCCCCTGAGATAAAGTACTATGCGATGCGCGTCGAGGTGGGCAGGAGCATGGAGACGAGCATACCAAACCTCTTCGTGGCCGGCGATGGCGTGGGGGTTTCTCGCGGAATAATCATAGCCTCGGCAACAGGAATACTCGCTGCGAGGGGGATAATGGAGAAAGCCCTTGCCTAGGGTAAAATAGACAAAAGTAAATATACCATGGGACAAACTCTGGCTAGGTGGTCGCATGGAGCACATATTTCGCGCTTATGATGTTCGTGGCGTTTTTAACGTGGAGGTTACGGCGGAGGCTGCCGCGCGGATAGGCATGGCCTATGGCACCTACCTGGGCGGCTCTGGCAGGGTGCTCGTTGCAAGGGACTCTAGGGTGACGAGCGAGATATTTGAGCGTGCCTTCTGCTCGGGTCTGGCCTCCACAGGCGTTGATGTGTACCTCACAGGCATGCTTCCCATACCTGTGGCAAACTTCGCCACAGCAAGAGGCTACGACGCCGGGGCCTATATCACCGCTTCCCACAACCCCCCCGAGTACAACGGCGTTCGTTTTCGGCGCGGCGATGGCACAGGCTTCACTAGGGAGAACGCCGAGGTGAAGGAGATCTTTTTCAAAGGGAGATTCAAGCTTCCCAGCTGGAGGGAGGTTGGCGAGATAGTTGAGCTGAACCCCCGCCAGACTCTGCGGGAGTATTCGGACTGCCTCCTCTCAAAGCTGAGCCTTGAGCGAGAGCTCAGGGTGGTGCTGGATGCGGGCAATGGCGCCGCCGGTGTAATTGCGCCCTACATATTTAGAGAGGCGGGGGGAAGGGTTGTCACGCTCAATGCCCAGCCGGACGGCACCTTCCCGGGACGAAAGAGTGAGCCCAATGCTGAGAGTCTGGTCGATTTAGCCAAGACGGTGGCGAGCATAGGCGCTGCCTTCGGCGCAGGTTATGACGGCGATGCTGACCGCGTTGTCTTTGTGGACGACCTTGGCAGGGTGGTGCAGACAGAGAAGGTGGGCATAATCATCGCCCGCGA
>NZ_JBPMGE010000018.1:0-36475 GCF_054014795.1 Candidatus Pyrohabitans sp.
CGATACCTACAAAAACGAACTCCGCACGTTTGAAAGCCTCCTCCAGAAGGCGCTTCTCATAGTTCTCAAGCTTCTCGAAGCTTCCTATCACAGCGCTTTTGCCAACGTAGTACATGCACCTGAGCAGAAGCTTTAACGTGGGCGGGGATTTTTGGTTGTTTGTATACGGTTGGATGCACCGCACCTACTAATCTGGCTTTTAAGATCGACAGAAAGCGGTTTCTTTTTCAGTGTTTGTGTGTTTATTTAATATTTATTGTTTAATCATTTAAAAAAGCTGATTCACAACCTTATATAAAAATCTATATCTCCACTATTCACCCATCTGTTGCAACTTTGCGAATAACTTGGATTGGAGGCCTTGCGTAAAATTTAAATAATAGGAAGTCAATCTAACACTCTAAGTAGAGTTATCCCGGGGGTCTGTTGCTTCGATTGGAATATAGTCTAATGGGGACTCTATGGGGGGCTCTATGTCTCAAAAATAGGAGGAGGTGGGATAGGATGGAAGAAATACAAGAAATCGACCTTGATTTCCCGGAGAAGGATGAGCTGATAGTCCTTGCCGAGGAGTCCAGGGCGAGAGGGTTTGCTGTAGAAGAGATAGGAGAACTATCCTCTGCTGAGGTCGAAGTACTGGAGGAGGACTTTGAAAATAGGAATGTTGAGATTACAGTCGGTGCGAAGGTTCCGCATATGCCCACGTTTAAAGTGGGCCAGTCATGCAAAATAACTACGGAGCACACCATTAAGGTTGTGAACAACAGCAATCGAACAGTGCAGGGGAATGTATACTATGAGTGGGTCATCCCCGGGGTGCATAGGGTTAAGATATGGCCATTTGGCATATACGTCAAAAGAAGAAAAACAAGATTTTTCAGATTTACCCTCCCGTCCAGATGGTTCACCTTTACAAAAGAGGGCAAATACCAGCTGTTTGCAAGGACCAGATTCTTGTGGGGAGATGTAACAGAAAAGAGCAACGAATTTGAAGTCAAGAAGAAGTAATGGTGATGTAGATGTCAGCCGGTGGAAAAGTCGAGCACCCAGTCATTGAGCCTAGGGTTATTTTTACCCGTCAGATTGGCAGCCGTGAAGCCGAGGTATCTGTGGATAATGACAGTACGTTTATGATTCGGCTGTTAGAAAATGGCAGTGTATCAGACTGTCTGGTTACCGGGAACCTTATCTACGGACTGGGTAAGGCCAATGAATATCTCTTTGAGAATTTCACAGCTGATAAGGTGACAGAGCTTGAGAGGGAGATAAAACCCATCGATGACCTACGCTATGATGTGGAAACAGTATCAGATGGGGCCTACAGGCTTAAATTTCTTGTAAAAGAAAAAGTTCTGTTCAGCAAGCTATTTCCCAGTAAACTGAAAGCCGATATGGAGGCGCGCAGACACCTGTGGGCATTGGAAGGCTGGAAATTGGCTGAAGAAAAGGTCAGGTCCCCAGGCAGACCCTCTACTTTCTGGATCGGTAGAGGCAACAGGACTCACAAGGCACACATAGTTTATATAAGTCCTGGCCAGTGGGGTGGAATGTTTGGTCTTGCCCTTAGGGTATACAAGAGGCCAAATCAACTTATCTATGCCAGATTCAAGCTATTCCCCCAGGCAGTTGAACTGGGCAACAGTTTTGTCCCCTCCGACCAGCGTACGGCATCTCCACCTGCATCAGAGGAAAATAGAGGTGAATATTACGGTGCCCCATTAACACTACAGATAGAGGAGAGTAATACGGGGGTGGCATCCGGAGAGTCTGGAAGAGCGGTATACGAGTTTAAAAAGGGAAATATTAAAACAACTATTACACCCACAACTAACATACTCCCACCAGGCTACTGGGTGAATATCTACGTTGACGGCAGACATATCACCTCAATCTGCAAGGACACTAATCACGGCGGCTTTACGTATACCTTATCCCAGGCGATAGGTAAGGCGAGAGAGCTTCTTGAGAGTCTGCAGGGATGGTCCACGAGGCCGCCATAGTATGGTCGACCGGCGAGGTGAAAACAGCGTCACAGGTGGTTAGACAGGCTTCTGTCTCATTTTTCTGGCATCGCCGCAACAACCTTTTTTAACCCCGCCGCAATTGTAAGAATATGCTCACTGCATCTGCGCCGGGTAAGGTTATACTCTTTGGCGAACACGCCGTTGTTTACGGCGAGCCAGCGCTGGTTGGAGCCATTGAGAGAAGGGTCAAGGTCAGGGCTAAGAGGCTCAGCGATGAGGTAATCAAAGTTCATTCTGAAACCCACAACGTCTCAAAGAGCTTCACATTTGAGGACCTCCGCAATGCAGGAGGTGCCTTCAGATATGTGAAGCGCGCCGTTGGCATAGCTTTTAAGGAGGCAGACGAGGAAATCGGCCTTGAGCTCAGAATAAGCTCTGAGCTTCCATCCGCCTCTGGACTTGGTTCCAGCGCCGCCGTAAGCGTGGCAACCCTCAAGGCAGTGTTCGCACTTCTCGGCAGGGAGGTGAGCAGCTCAGAGCTTGCGTCGCTCGGACATCGCGTTGAGCTGGAGGTGCAGGGCTCGGCATCGCCCACAGACACTGCGGCGGCTACTTACGGAGGCCTGCTCTTTGTGCTTCCCGGCAAGGGCATAGAAAGGCTGAGCGTGGAGGAAGAGCTACCCCTCATAGTGGGAAACACGCGGAGGGAGCGCTCCACAAAGCTTTTAGTGGAGAAGGTGCGCAGGCTTAAAGAGGCGCTGCCAGAGGTGGTCACCCCGATTATAGGTAACATAGGGGTTATAACCCGCGAAGCGAGGCGCTGCCTGGAGGAGGGTGAGCTTTCCCAAATCGGTGAGCTGATGAACATAAACCATGGCCTGCTGGAAGCACTGGGTGTCTCCACGGAGGAACTCTCCCGCCTGGTTTATCTCGCGCGCAGCGCAGGCGCTGAGGGTGCGAAGCTAACAGGCGCAGGCGGCGGCGGATGCATGCTCGCCTTTACCAGGCGGAGCTATGAGGCTGTGCTCGCGGCGCTCAGCAGGGAGAGCGAGGCGTTGCAGGCAAGGGTTACCTTTGAGGGCGTGCGAATAGAGGGTGGCAAAGTATGATAATACTCAAGCTTGGAGGAAGTCTGCTCACAGATAAGCGCAAGAAGTTCTCATTCCGTTCAGAAGTAGCCAGGCGAGTGGCGCAGGAGATTGAGGAAAGCAGGGCTAAGCTCGTAATTGTGCACGGCGGAGGAAGCTTCGGGCATCCCCTTGCAGTGGAGTATGGGCTCACTGAAGGCATAAAGGGTGAAGAGGCGGTGCGGGGAGTGGCGCTCACAAGGCAGGCGATGGTGAGGTTCAACCTGCTGATGGTAGAGGCGCTGATAGAGGCGGGAGTAAACGCCGTTGGTATTCAGACCTCGGCCATAGCGGAGTGCTCAGATGCAAGGGTGAAACACCTCAACCTTCGCCCTGTGAAGCGCTTTCTTGAGCTGGGCCTGACGCCAGTGCTCTATGGCGATGTGGTACTCGACGAGGTTCGAGGGGTGTGCATCCTCTCAGGGGACCAGCTTGTGGTTAAGCTTGCCCAGGAGCTTAAACCAGAGAGAATAGTCCTCGCCTCTGATGTTGACGGAATATTCGACAGAAGCCCCTCTCAGCCAGGGGCCAGACTGATACCCGAGGTAAATCCCGAAAACTTCGCTGCGGTGCTCAATGCAGTAGCCTCCGGCAGGGATGCCACAGGCGGCATGCGGGGCAAGCTCATTGAGCTCATCGACCTTGCACGTCTGGGCTATGAGTCGGTGATAATCAACGCTCTCGCCGCAGGGAGGCTCAAGAAAGCTTTATTAGGCGAGCCGGAGGAGATATGCACAGTTGTCAAAGGGGGAAATTACCCGTGAGTACAGGAGAGAGAAAGCTGGACCACATCAGGATATGTTTAAGCGAGGAGGTTGAGTCTCACGTGGGCAGCGGATTAGAGGATGTGGTGCTCATCCACAACGCACTGCCAGAGGTGGACGCTGAGGATGTGGAACTGAGCACAAGATTTCTGAGCAGAAAGGTGAGTATGCCCATTTTTATCGCCGCAATGACAGGCGGCCACGGGGAGGCAAAGAGGATAAATGAGAACCTGGCCATCGCAGCCCAGGAGCTTAACATTCCCCTCGGCGTGGGGAGTCAGCGCGCTGCCATAGAGGACGGCAGCCTTGTAGAAACCTTCGCCATCGCCCGGGAGGCTGCGCCGGATGTTTTTCTAATCGCCAACCTTGGCGTAGTTCAGTTCTGCAAGGATTACTCTGTACGAGAGGCTGAGCGAGCAGTGGAGATGATAGATGCAGACGCCCTGGCACTTCACCTGAATGCACTTCAGGAGGCTTCTCAAAAAGAGGGCGATACAAACTTCAGAGGGGCCCTCGATAAAATTGCAGAGATTTCAGAAGCGCTGGATGTTCCTGTTATTGTCAAGGAAACCGGTGCCGGCATAGCCGGGGAAGAGGCGGCGCTTATCGAGAAGGCGGGAGCCACGGCAATAGATGTCGGCGGGCTCGGAGGAACGAGCTTTGCTGCTGTGGAGAGCCACAGAGGCGAAGGTGATATAGGCAGAGCTTTCTGGGACTGGGGTATCCCCACGGCTGTGAGCGTTGTGGAGTGCGTCTCCGCAACCTCGCTTCCTGTGTTTGCCACGGGTGGAATAAGGAGCGGCATAGACGTGGCCAAGGCCCTCGCCCTGGGTGCCTCCTCATGCGGCATCGCACTGCCGCTGCTCAAAGAGGCTGTTAAAGGCAGCGAAGCGGTGGTGAGCGCTCTCCGCAGGCTTGAGCAGGAGCTGCGCGTTGCCACCTTCCTTACGGGCTCACGGAGCGTCGAGGAGCTGCACAATGCAAGGGTTATTGTCCTGGGCAGAACCCGGGAATGGTTATCTGTTAGAGGAATATTAGGGTGATTTAATGGAGATAGTTGCTGTAGGTGGATATGAAGAAGTAGGCAGGAACATGACTGTCATAAGGCAGGGTGGCGATGCCATTGTTATAGACATGGGCATTCGCCTGGACAGGGTGCTCATCCATGAGGATACGGACATATCAAGGCTCCCCCCTGAGGAGCTTGCCTCCAGGGGGATAATTCCGTCGGTCAGCGATGACTACGGTGAGGTTAAGGCGATAGTGCTCACCCACGGTCATCTGGACCACATCGGTGCGGTTTCCATACTCGCCAAGAAGTTTCCAATGGCACCCATCATAGGCACGCCCTATACAATAGAGCTTGTGAAGAGGGAGCTCAGGGGCAGGCGCAAGAACTCCCTCTATGTGCTCGAGGCCGGTGAAATGCTTCAGGTGGCGCCCAAGCTGAGCATAGAGTTTGTGCGCATAACCCACAGCATCCCAGATACTGTCTTTCTGGTGGTGCACACGCCCGAGGGAAGTGTCGCCTACTTCAACGATTTCAAGCTGGACGACACCCCTGTGATAGGGGAGAAGCCAGACTATCAGCGAATACGCGAGCTTGGAAAGGAGGGGCTGAAGGCGCTGATTATAGAGACCACGCGCGTGGCCAACGACGGGCGAACGCCTTCAGAGCTGGTGGCGAGAACCCTAGTTGAGGATACGCTGATCAAGAGCAACCCTGAGCATGGGCTCATAGTTACCACCTTCTCCTCCCACATAGCACGAATTAAGAGTATTCTCGATATGGCTGAAAAGCTCGGCAGGGAGCCGCTTCTGCTGGGGAGGAGCATGGAGAAGTATGTGACCATCGCTGAGCGCAAGGGGATAATTTCCCTGCCCAAGGGGACCCACGTGTATGGCGGCAGGGATGCCATTAAAAGGGCGCTCAAGCGTGCCGCGAAGGATAAGAAGCGCTACCTTCTGATAATCACAGGTCACCAGGGAGAGCAGGATGCGCTGCTCACCAGAATCACAAATCAGAAGCTTGATTTCCGCATTGAGGCTGGAGATGAGGTTGTGTTTTCCGCTGGCATTATTCCCAATCCCATAAATGTGGCGCAGCGCTATTCTCTTGAGACCAAGCTGAAGATGCAGGGGGCGAGGCTGTTCAAGGACCTCCATGTCTCTGGCCATGCCTCGCGGGAGGACCACTATGACCTGCTGAAGATGCTTCAGCCCGAAAAGATAATACCCACCCATGGCACTCTGGATATGCTCGCCATCTATGCGGAGCTTGCGGAGACGCTGGGCTATGCGATTAACCGTGAGGTCTTCCTCCTCAGAAATGGCCAGAGGATGGAGGTATAACCGGAATGGAGGAGCTCGTACGCAAGCACGCACTCAAGAATGCGCTGGACTTTGGCAAAGCCAATCCAAAGGCGGTACTGGGCAAGGTTCTCGCTGAGCAGCCAGAGCTTAAAGCCAGGGTTAAGGAGCTTTTGCCCCTGGTGCAGGCGATTGTTGAGCAGGTGAATTCGCTCAGCAGGGAGGAGATTGAGAAGGCCATCGCCGGCTACTCCTTTGAGGTGAAGAGAGAGGAGAAGAAGGAGGCGCTGCCCGAGCTTCGCAATGTTCGCGGCGAAGTGGTGATGCGCTTTGCCCCCAATCCCAGCGGCCCCCTGCATCTGGGGCACGCACGTGCGGCGGTGCTCAATGATGAGTATGTCAGGCGCTATGGGGGCAGGCTGATTCTGCGCCTGGAGGATACAGACCCCACAAGGGTTTATCCTCCTGCATATGAAATGATACCCCAGGACCTGGACTGGCTGGGCGTTGCCATCCACGAGGTCGTGGTTCAGAGCTCCCGACTGGAGATCTACTACGAATATGCGAGAAAGCTTATAGAAGCGGGGCATGCCTATGTCTGCAGGTGCCCGGCCGAGGTGATCCAGAAGCTGAAGTTGGCAAAGCGGGAGTGCGAACACCGCGGGAAGAGTGTAAAGGAGAATCTGGCAGACTATGCCAGGATGTTCACAGAATTTAAGGAGGGCGAGGCGGTGGTGAGGCTCAAAACAGGCGTTGAGCTTGCTGACCCTGCGATGCGCGACTTTCCGATTATGCGCATCTCAACCAAGCCCCACCCGCGGGTTAAGGCGCGCGTGTATCCACTGATGAACTTCTCAGTGACCATAGACGACCACCTCCTGGGCGTGACGCATGTGCTGCGCGGCAAGGACCACATAGTGAACACCCGCAAGCAGTCCTATGTGTACCGCTTCTTTGACTGGGAGATGCCCGAGTTCATCCACTATGGGCGGCTTAAAATAGAGGGCGTTGCCCTGAGCACCTCCAGAATCAGGGCTGGTATTGAGGCAGGTGTTTACTCCGGCTGGGACGACGCTTCTCTGGGCACACTTCGCGCCCTGGCGAGGAGAGGTTTTAGAAGTGAGGCGATACGCAGGGCCATGCTGGAGGTTGGGGTGAAGCAGAGCGACATAAGCTTCAGCTGGAAGAACCTCTTTGCCTACAACCGCGAACTCATTGAGCCCATAGCAAACCGCTACTTCTTTGTTGCCTCGCCGGTGGAGGTTGTGATAGAGGGCGCACCGGAGTTCTCGCGGGAGGTGAGGCTTCACCCGTCAAAACCAGAGCGCGGCACGAGGAGGCTGAGGCTTGAGCCTGAGCAGGGCAAGGCGAGTGTTTTCATAGCGCAGAGGGACTATGAGACGCTGCGTGAGGGCAGCTTTGTGCGCCTGATGGAGGGATTCAACATAGAGATTGTGGAGAAGGGCAAGGATAAGGCGCAGGCGCGCTTCCACAGCTTTGAGCTTGCCCAGGCGAAGCGCAGGCGGGCCAATCTCATCCACTGGGTGCCTGCGCAGGAGAATATAGCTGTGAAGGTGGTAAAACCGGGCGGTGTGGAAAGCGGAGTGGGTGAGGCGGCGCTCTCGCAGGTTAAGCGCGACGATGTTGTGCAGTTCGAGCGCTACGGCTTTGCGCGTATAGATGATGTGGGTGAAGGAGTGGTGGCCTACTATGCGCATCCCTGATGCCTGTTCTGAGAGAGGACACATACAAATTGGAAAATCTTTTCCCCTGTTAAAATACACATAAATACACATGGCACATAAAACAATCACAATTTCAACTGATGCATATGAAGCATTGGCCTCCTTCAAGAAGGGGAAGGAGTCCTTTACGGATGTGATACTAAAACTATCCAAGAAGAAAAAGAAAGGCACGCTGATTGATTATATTGAGAGGATGGAACCTGCTGACGAACTGGCAGAGAAGTTGGAGGAGGTACTATCAGAGAGAACAAAAATCGCAGGCAGGAGAGTTAGATTCTAATGGTATGCTTGGATACGGACTTTATCATAGCACTGCTTAGGAAGGAACAAGGTGCCATCGAAAAATTGAAGTCTATCGTTGAAAATGAAGAGAGACTAACCACCACCCCAATAACAGCCAGTGAACTTTTCAAAGGTGCCTATCTGTCGTCCAAGCCTCTGAAGGAGGTTAGGAGAGTTAGAGAATTTCTCAACTACCTGGAAATCCTGGAGTACTCCCCCGAAGCCTGTGAAAGGTATGGGAAGATATTCGCTGAACTCAAAAAAGAAGGTAACCCTATAGGTGACTTCGATGCCATAATTGGAAGCATAGCTCAAACACATAATCAGCGCCTGATTACCAGGAATCAAAAACATTTCCAGAAGATACATGGACTTCTCGTAGAGGACTGGTGAAAAGGCTTTTTAATTTCATACACCTACTCAGGCGTCGCCCAGCACTCGTCGTCGTGATAGAATTCATCGCCCAGCTTGACTCTGCCCGTGACCGCAGGCACCGGCTCCTTTACTGCCTCAATCCTGTAAAGCGCAGACCTGAACCAGTTGTAGTTGCAGAGTGAGCGAAGCTTTTTCACTATCTTGAGTCTGTGCTGGTAGCGGAAGAAGTTGGTATCCTCGCAGGGGTACACGCTGAACCTTCGCCTTATGTCGGTAACAACAAAACCCATCTCGTGGAGAATGCGCTGTATCTCATACCACTTCTTCCTCGAGGCTTCCAGTGTGGTTAGGCCGAAGTAGGCGGCGCTACCAGAGCCGCGCAGCGAGGCTGCGCCACGAGAGAGGAATAACTTTATCCCTGCCAGTGTTTCCACGGGGTCGCATACGAATACATCGAAGCTGCGCACAAGCTCCTCGCTCAGGGGCTCCTGCACATCATAGCTCCTCGCCTCGAGGCTCAGTCCGTGCTCCTCTGCAACACGATTTATGAAGTTCACCAGGCGCTCATCTACCTCCATGGCTACAATACGCTTTGGCAGCCCTGTTAAAGCGGCGGCTATGCTCAGCAAATCGTCGTCGCCGATAACAATAATCTCACTCGCCGCAAGGTCTCCGCGCTCATACATGAAGCCAATGCGCCTGAGCACATCCTCTGGCGAGATGTACCCCTGGTCGTAGTCCTCAATGGGCAGAGGGCGGCGCTCCGCAATCTTGTGGAAAGCTCGGGTAACATCCAGGGAATCGGGCACCACATAACCCTTGGCATCACACACCCCGCACCTGAAATCAAAAAACCTCGCCTTAAGCTGTACTGCGCGCTCCTCCCCAAGCCGCGTCAGGGATACCCTGCCGTCAACTACTTTAACCATCCCCCGCGCCCTCAGCTCCTCAAGCGCCGAATAGAACTCTCCAAGCGAGGAATCCTGCGCATCCAGAAGCTCCCACACCGAGGCGGACCCGCGACTGAGCCTCTGAAACAGCTGCACCTCAGTACGACGCTCCACTTTTATCCCCTTGTGAGAACATAGTGCTTGTAGGACCTGGGTTTGAACTGCTCAAGGAACAGCCTGAAGGCCAGCTCTGTTTTGTTCGGGTCCCCGCAGGTGAATATGTCGAGGTTGACTGTGCCGTACTCCGGCCAGGTGTGCAGCGACACGTGCGATTCTGAAATAAGCACCACGCAGGTAACACCGTAAGGCTCAAACTGCCTGTACACAGAACCTATCTTCGTCAGCCCTGCCTTCTCTACGACGTGCTCTGTAATCTCCTTCACCTTGCTCTCATAGGAAATCAGCTCCTTTTCCACGCCGTAGAGTTCCGCTATAATATGCTTTCCTATGACTGCCATCTTCATCACCCATCTCTCTCACCTGCCTTTATTTTAGATTGGTTTGGAAAAGCAATGCTGGCGGTTATCTCTGTACGTCAAAAATCCATGCGTCGTGTTCTGATTGGGGATGAACTAACTTAATTAACTAATATTAAAAAGGTATAACAAAAACTTTTCGATTCGCATCACCCAAAAATTTTTACCTATCACGCTGATTACTCTTCCCTATGGCGGCAACAGTGAGATACAGGAACAGAGAGATCAGCATAGAGGCGGGCACGAGTGTCAAGCAGGCGATTCGCCTTCTGGGATTGAGCCCTGAAGGCGTGGTCGCAAGGGTGGGAAGCAGGCTGGTTACTGAGGATTACCGCCTCAGAGATGGAGAAACCCTGGAGATTATCTCTGCGATATCGGGTGGTTGAATGCGCTGCAGTAAGTGCTCCAGACAGGCGATTATTCACCTCCGAAGCTACCGCCTTGCACTTTGTGAGGAGCACTTCATGGAGCGCTTTAAGCGGGTGGTGAAGCGCGCAATAAAGAACTACTCTCTGCTCTCCAAGCAGGACCGCGTGCTTGTCGCCGTGTCCGGTGGCAAGGATTCCCTTGCGCTGTGGGATGTACTTCTTGAGCTGGGCTACCAGGCAGAGGGGCTCTACATCCACCTGGGCATAGCGAGAGAGAGATACTCGGAGATTTCAAAGCGCAAGGCACTAGCCTTCGCCGAGCAGAAAGGGGTAAGGCTTACCCTCCTGGACCTGCGCAGGGAGTATGGCGTAAGCGTACCACAGCTGGCGAAGCGCAGCACCCGTAGCGTGTGCGGTGTGTGCGGCATAATAAAGCGCCATGAGATGAACCGCATCGCCCTGGAAGGCGGATACGATGTACTTGCGACTGGCCACAACCTTGACGACGAAGCGAGTGTGCTCCTCGCCAACCTGCTCCGCTGGAACATTGAGTTGCTGGCGAGACAGGCCCCCCGTTTAGAAGCCTGGCATCCCATGCTTAAACCGAAGGTAAAGCCCCTGTGCCTGCTTACGGAGCGTGAGACCGCAACCTATGTGATTCTTAAAGGCATAGACTACGTCTCTGAGCTGGAGTGTCCCTTCTCAGAGGGCGCTACCAGCATAAGCATGAAGGAGGCTCTCAACCGTATCGAAGAACGCTCTCCCGGTACAAAGCTATACTTCTACAGGGAATTTCAGAGGCAGAGAAGCCTCTTCGCCCGTCCCGAGGAGAAGGGTGAGGTGATGGAGTGTGAGGTCTGCGGCTTTCCCACCACCTCGAAGTGCTGTGCCTTTTGCAGGATTGTGGTATAGCCGAATATTTATATACAATGTACTCAGACTATAACCTATGAAGTTCATGGTTGAAAAGACCACAATTGAGTACATAAAGAAGCCAAAAGCGAAGCATGGCAGGCTTATTCAGGGTCTGCTTGGTGTGGGGCAGGTAGGTCTGATGGCGGGAAGACAGTTAATCGACTCCCTGGGCGCAGAGAAGATAGCCAACATCTACTCTGTGTACTTCCTCTATCCCAACGTGGCCCTGCCAGGCATTGTGTATGAGGATGAAAATCTTGTGGACCTGCACAAGGATGAGATATACTACGACGAGAAGAATGAGATTTTTATTCTCACCGGCATATATCAGGGCACGACACCGGAGAGCTACTACAACCTCGCCCATACGATTCTGAAATTCTGCGAAGAGGTGGGTGTAAAGGAGATCTACACCCTGGGCGGCTATGGCACGGGTGCGAAGGTTAAGGAACCCCGCACCTATGGTGTTGTTTCCGAAGAGAAGACCAGGGGCATACTTGAGAAAGCTGGCATACCCCTCCTGGAAGCCCCAAAGGGAACCCTCGGTGCCACCGGCCTCGCCGGCATCCTGATTCCCCTTGCAGAGAAAAACGGTTTCAGCAGTGTTTGCCTCCTTGCCGAGACACAGGGCATGTACCCCGACCCCAGGGCGAGTAAAGCTGCTGTGCAGGCTCTCTCAAAGCTTATGGGTATAGAAATTCCGACCAGAGAGCTGGACGAGCAGATTGAGGCCATGGAGAAGGAGTTTGAGAAGATGGAGGAGTATGCGCGGCAGCTTGCAGAGATGTACAAGGCGCCGCCAAAGGGTGAGGAGAGGCTGAGCTACATAGGCTAGGACCTTTTACGGTGGTGGTCAAGCCAGGAGGTCACCTCCTGGTGAAGCCTGACCATCCTCTCTATGGAGGGGTGCTCTTCGCCCAGCAGTTTTTTAAACCTCTTCAGGCTCTCCTGAAAGGATATTCTTTTTGTTCCCAGGGTCAGGTTGTCTGCATAGGCGATCAGCTTCTCCTCCCGCGTTCTGGGGATGTAATCTCCGGGCGGCAGACCTAGGGAAACGGCCTCCTCCTTCCCGATACCCGCACCCACGTGGCGCTCAATAATCCTCACAATCCTCTCATCAAAGCCCAGGCGCTTTGCAAGCTTAGCCCCCTCCAGAGCGTGCCTGGGGCCGTGTGTTCTCGCCCTGCCTATGTCGTGCAGCAGAGCCCCAGCCCTAACAAGCTCCACATCCAGAGGCACCCTGGCACGGGATGCAAGCTCAGTGGCAAGCTCACAAACAGCCAAGCTATGGGCGACCACATTCTCGGGTACGCCGCATTTGCGCAGAATCTCTATAGCCTCAGTGGTGTCCATTACTCAGCTCCTTCTGGAGCCTTTCTATCTCTCCTTGAAGCTGATTAACCCTCTCCTGGGTGTCTACGTACTCCAGCACCCCCTCGCACAGGGGACACTTGAACTGAAGCTCTGTTGCCTCTTCAAAGGGCACATACTTCTCATCATTCTTGCAGGCAAAGAAGACCTTGTTCTGTGTTGATTCAAGCTCCCGGGTGAGTTCCTCTAGAATTCGCTGCTTTCTGAGTTTGATCAGGTCGTATATCCTCTTCAAATCCAGCTTCCAGGTGTAGATGTACCATCCTATCTCAGAATCCTTGGTTCTCACATAGCTGGCAAGACGGTAGTCGTAGAGTTTGTAAAGCACCCTGCGTACTGTGTTTATCTTTATTCCAGTCTCCTCCGCTATCTCCTCATCGGTTGCCTCTCTGTCAATAAGAGAGTACACCACGTCCAGACCTTCCTCTTCCAGGATCTCCACAAGGAACTTTTTGGCCTCTGGGTCACTGAGTACAGACTTTCCGTTATCCACTCTCTTACGCCTCCGGGGGAATATAATTAATATGACTTCGAGAGATTATAAATTTTTTGTAATAAAATTTATAACATTTTCGGATGTAAAAATCATATTAGACTCGAGAAGTTAACCAGAGTAAAAATTAGATGTAAATAGTACAAGTATGATTGCCCATGCTATAGGGGGGTAATTCTCCTGATGTCAGAAGAGGAAGTGTTAAGGATAATCGATGCCAGCGCAGAAGACTTCTGTGCCCTTAGACCGGCGAGAATCGCAGAGGTGGTGAGCTACTCTAAGAATGTCTTCATACCCCTGACCAATGCCTGCCGCAACGCCTGCACCTACTGCGGCTTTCGCTCAGAGAAACCGTACCTCATGGGCGAGGAGGAGGTGCTCGGGATTTTGAGGGAAGGCGCTGCGAGGGGATGCACAGAGGCGCTCTTCACCTTCGGCGAGAGACCTGAGGTTTACCCCGAGATAGAGAGGGCGCTCTCAAGGATGGGCTACGGCAGCGTGATAGAGTACCTGTACCACCTGTGCGAGGCTTCCCTCGAGATGGGGCTGCTCCCCCACTCCAACCCGGGGGTAATAGGCGAAGCTGAGTTGCGCGCGCTGCGGGAGGTCAATGCCAGCCTGGGCTTAATGCTTGAGAACGCCAGCGAGAGGCTATGCGAAAAAGGCATGCCCCATGAACACAGCCCCGGTAAGAGGCCAGAAGCGAGGCTGCGCATGATTGAGCTTGCTGGCAAACTTCGCATACCCTTCACCACAGGTTTGCTCATCGGTATAGGCGAGACGGGCGAAGAGATTGCTTTATCGCTGATGCAGCTCAAAGAGCTGAGCGATAGATATGGACACATCCAGGAGATTATAATCCAGAACTTCAGACCAAAGAAGGGCACGCCCATGCAGCACGCACGAGAACCCTCCCTATTCAGAATGCTCAAGGTGGTACGCGCAGCGAGTGAGCTTTTCCCTGAGCTTGCCATTCAGGTTCCTCCCAACCTGAACCCCAGCACCTACGCCATATTTCTCTTGCATGGAGCCAGCGACCTGGGCGGAATTTCTCCCCTCACAAGAGACTACATCAACCCGGAGGACACCTGGCCGGGGGTGGAGGAGATGCGCCGCATGGTCGAGGACCTCGGGCTCACGCTCAGGGAGCGCCTGCCCATATATCCAGAATACATTAAACAGGGGTGGTATTCAGAAAGGGTTGGCGAGGTTATTTCGCAATACGCCACCGAAGAAGGCTATGTCAGGGAGTAGCATGCTGGACTCACTTTTCAGTGTGGAGGAAGAGGCGTTAAGGATACTGGAGAGGGCCTCAGCAGGGAAGAGGATAAGTGAGGAAGAGGCTCTTTACCTGTTTGATGCTCCGCAGGAGGCTGTGCTCCTCGCGGGTATGGTGGCGCACAGGCTCCGCGAGCGCAGGGCAGGAAGCTATGTAACCTATGTTGTAAATCGCAACATCAACTTTACCAACATCTGCGTGGGAAGCTGCACCTTCTGCGCCTTCCGCAGGAGTGCGGGAAGTTCTGAAGCCTATCTACTAACCCCCGAGCAGGTGGCAAAGCGTGCGAGGGAGGCAGAGGCGAAGGGGGCGAGTGAGGTGTGTATCCAGGGGGGGCTTCATCCCGAGGCTAGCCTGGAGGATTATGTGGCAATACTCCGCGCAGTTAAAAGCGCAGCCGGGGTGCATGTGCATGCCTTCTCACCCATGGAGGTTTATCACGCCGCGCAGAAGAGCGGGATTGGCATAAGGGAAACCCTCAGAAGCCTTAAGGAGGCTGGCTTAGATTCAATGCCCGGCACTGCTGCCGAGATACTCGTGGATGAGGTCAGGGCAAAGATTTGCCCCTCGAAGCTCAGGACAGAGGAGTGGGTGGAGGTTATTACTCAAGCCCATCGGCTTGGAGTACCGACGACGGCGACCATGCTCTACGGGCACGTGGAGAGCACCAGAGATAAGGTGGAACACCTCAGGATAATACGCGAGATTCAGGACTCAACACACGGCTTCACAGAGTTTGTGCCCCTGTCCTTCATTCACCACCGCACTGCGCTTTATTCTTCGGGGTTGTGCAGAGCGGGCGCCACAGGCCTGGAGGACCTGAGGGTGTATGCGATATCCCGGCTCTACCTGGACAACTTTAAAAACATCCAGGTGTCCTGGGTGAAGCTGGGGAGGAAGCTTGCCCAGCTGATGCTCTGCTATGGCGCCAATGACTTCGGGGGCACGCTGATGGAGGAGAACATCTCCCGAAGTGCGGGCGCTGCAAATGAGATGATGAGCGAGGCCGAGATTCGCAGGCTTATCAGCGACTCCGGCTTTGAGCCTAGACGCAGAGATACGCTTTACAACCTGCTCTAATACACCCTCTTCAAATCCTCCAAGTCATAAATAAGGTCACCCTGCCTTCTCAGCCTTACCTTGCTTTTCACTCTTTTTGCTATTATCCCAAATCGCTCTGTTCTATCTCCTTCATGCCATTTAACCAGTTTTGCTTTGCGTTTCAGATTTTTGATTATCCTCTTTGCTTCCTTTTGCGTTAAATCACTCCACTTGCACTCAAAGAAGGCGATCTCCTTTTCAGCCTCTTTAAGCGCAACTATGTCTATCTCCTCTCCACGGTGCCACCACCTGCCAGCACTGCTGCATTCATAGAGCCGAAAAATTTCTCGCCGAATGAAATCTTCAAACTTTTTTCCGTAATATTCTGAAAAATTAATCCTTTCAATAGTGAAATTATCTTTTTCGATTTCCTCTCTATACTTAAATACAAAATTAAACCAAAAATCAAAAAGATTATCTTTTATGAGATAGATGCTCCTCCTTGGTTTTCCAAGAATTGGTGTCTGCCTCTCCACGAATCCCATGCGAATCAAATTTTCTAGGTATGGGTATATTTTCCTAGCATCGATGCCCACAAAATTAGCTATCTCTTTAGGAGAAGTTCTTCCATAAGCTATGGCATTGAGAACCGAAAAATAAATCTTCAACTCTTTAAATTCCTGGGATATTATGAAATATGGTTCCCTGTAAAAGTATCCCATCTTATTGAAAAACTCCCTGCTCAAAAATCTGTTTAGGCTATTGTATTCTGACGCTTTCAGTAGGTACTCAGGTACGCCTCCTATGGCTAAATAAAGCTTCAGAGCGTCTTCAAAGGGCATGCGGACAAATTTTCTGGAATGTTTGAAAGACAATTCCTCCAGGAGGATATCTCGCGTCCTCCTACCGTACAGGGGGGATGCATGCGATAATACCGCTTCGCTCATTAAACCAAGCATGGAACCAGATAGAACCATAAAAACAGAAGAATCCGAAAACGAGGTGTCCCAGAATTTCTGTAGCAAACTGATAATTCTTCTGTCACTTTTTATCAAGTAAGAAAACTCGTCTATAACGAAATAAAATCTTTCTTTTGGCATATTTCTGGAAAAATATTCGAAAAGCTGATTCCAATCGGTTATTTTTAAGCTTCTTAGCAGAGAATCCTTAAAGAAATCTGAAATTTTGTCTCTTAATCCGGTTATCTGGATCTGAGCAGATGAGTCCTCAGCTATGTAGAATATCCCCTCCTTATCTTTCGTGAACTCCATTAAAAGGCGTGTTTTGCCAACCCTCCTCCTTCCATATAGTATTATCAACCTTCCCCCTTCCTTCTCCCACTCCTCCTGGAGTAGCATCATCTCATGCTCTCTGTTGAGAAATTCTCTAATCATGATTAGTACTAATTTAAATTAGTATTTAAAACTTTCTATTATCAGTACGGCGGAAGGAGGCTCCTGCCCAGGAAGCCCTTGGTGAGGTACCTCACACCCACATAGAAGGCCAGCAACGCAAAGAGTATCTTCAGGTACTTTTCAGGGAAGTACTTGGAGGTCTTTGGGCCTATATAGGAGCCCACGGCAACGCCGAGAAGCTCCACGCCGATGAGTCCCCAGTGCACTGGCACGCCCTTTATGGCCATGTAGCTGAAGATGCTCATCACCATGCCTATAAGCACCGTCAGCGCTGAGGTTCCTGCCACTATGAAGTAGGGTAAGCGGACGACGCTGGTCAGGAAGGGCACATACAGGAAGCCACCACCAACGCCGAGTAGAGACGCCAGGGAGCCTATCATCAGACCACCAAAGAATGGGAGCAGGGGATTGAATCCGAACTCCTGCCCAAAGAAGGTGAAGCTCATCCTGGATAGGCTAACCTTAGTCATCTTTACCCCTTCCCTCTCTATCTCTTCCAGCCTGCCCTGTGCCTTCAGCTCCCTTACCCTCGCCTCAAACGCCTTCGCTGCCTCTACTGCCTTTTTTCTCGACGCCTGTGCCCTGGAGGTGCTCTCGTAGAGGAGCACAAAGCCCACGAGGAGGGTGAATAAGCCGAAGTAGCCGATATATGACTTCAGGGAGACCTTACCAGCGGTCAGGATGGGTGTTGCCAGGCTCCCTATCACGGCACCAGCACCCAGCGCAAGCCCCAGGGGCACGACGATGCGATTCATCTTATAGTAATTCACAGCCGAGATGAGGGCAGAGAAGCCAACTAACCACTGGTTGGAGACGCGTATGCTGTCGGTTATGAGCCTGTTCATCGCGGGATTGGTGCCTCTAAAGCTTGAAGCGAAGTCTCCCAGGCCGAAGACGGTGAGATGGCCAACGCCTGCCATCACCCCTCCGAAGGCTCCGACGGTGGAGAATATCCAGCCCACCCAGACTGCCCACAGAAAGGCGATGGCCGGGTTAATCTGGGGCGCTCCCGGGATTCCCAGGAAGCCAAGCTCTTCATCGAGGGCTGCGCCACCCTCTGCGCCTGCCTGCTCCACCTTCTCAGGCAGGGCAGCGAAGGCTGTGCCCGTTACAAGGGTTATTATTAGCAGCGCCTCCAGGATTCTTTTCACACTCTGCCACCCCACCACAGGTTGTACACAAAAGATTTCAGAGGCCAAATGGATTAAATAATGTACGTCGAGATGGTACGCCCTCTACGGGCAACCCGTGCCTGAGCCACTGGACTATGCCACCCATCTGGTTGTATGTGTGCTTGAAGCCGAGCTGGGAGAGGAATCTGCACACCTGCGCACTTCTGTTGCCGGTGCGGCAGTATATCAGGTACTTCTTCGCCGGGTTGAGCTCCCTGAGGCGAAACTGAAGCTCATTTATGGGGATGAGCTTTGCACCCTTTATGTGGCCCTCAGTGTGATACTCCTGAGGGGTTCTCACGTCCAGTATTTCAATACTTTTATCTCTCTGAATCAGGTTGTAGGCATCCTGCGGTGTTATGTTCCTGCACATTTTCTCGTCACTCCTATTATGTTCGTATTTGTTGAACTTATAATAACAAAGTAAAACTTTTTCATAGCTGGTGCGGCTACGTGTGGAATACAGGTTAAGGGCGGCACTCGCTGCCGCTTGTGCAAGTTCGTCATTGCCAATTAGTATGGCGTAATTATGCTCTCTGTCGCCACTGTACCCACGCTTGCACCGACCATCAGCAGCACCATGAGCCCGGCATAGGCAAGTTTCATCTTCCTATCCATTCACTCTCACCTCCTCTCCTCAGCTTCATCGCCCCCCGGCTCGCTTCTTTTCCACCTTATTCCATCCTTTGTAAACTTTTTCAGTGGAAGGAACATAGATACATTTTGCTTGTATTTCTCATATTCTTCGCCAAAAATTGAATGTAGTCTTCTCTCTTCTATATACGCGCCTATCACAAAATAAATAGAGACAAATATTGCTAAAATTAAATCAAGTTGGCTCATAGTTGTCTTTGTAAACAACATGACCATAACACCAGTATAAAGGGGATGGCGAGTTATCCCATAAGTACCACTTGTTATCAACATAGAATTAGTTTGCCCTTTTATTTGTTTTACACCAATAAATTCAAGTATATTTGTTTGGAAAAGTGCACACACAACTAGTATGGCTGCTAACAAACGAATCAAAAAGAAAACTGGGTGTAACCACAGTGGGACACTGTAAATTAAAGGAGTTATCCCGGTATATTTTGCCCATATAATCAAAAGGGGTGCGAATAATATAAAGCTGATAATTGTATATGTTAATCTGTAAAATCGGAATCCGTTTCCAAACATTTGTTTTGCTTTGTTTTTGATGTGATCCGTAGCAAGAATGCTGTGTACTATAGAAAAAATAAAAAAGTGTAAAATAAATATCATAATCGCGTTCATTTTTTATCTCCGATCTTTAAAGAATAATAAGGAAATAAAAAATAGAAATAAAAAATGGGTTGAACAACTCTAAATAGACCTGTTTGTATATTATAATTTGTGATTTTCTGCAGTAGCAATTCAAAAGGGAAACGCAATGTCTCTCCAGGGGTGAATCTATTTTCTAATAAAGGAGATATACAATAGCCGACAGATTCTTTTAAGTACCTTCTACTAATTAAAGAGTTTATTTTAGTTTCAACAAGAGATAAATAGTCATAAAAATGCGACCATATTTTTTCTTTTCTATAATTACAAAAGGAGGTGATTTCTTTTTTATCCATAGAGTAGATATCGGTAATGTCTAAAAGGTTGCATTCGTCAGATGTAATATTTATTTGCCCTACATTAATATCATCATATAAATCTAGAACGTCATCTACATATTGAAATACTCTTGCATAGTGATGAGATATTTCCTTAATCCAGATATCATTTTTCCTGAAAAAGAGTCTATAATACAATTCCAATACCCTATCAGACCTATAATATAGGAGATCATTATACTCCTTCCAAGAGAGAATCTTATTAGTTCGGGCTATGTCCAGCTCGAAAGAGCAAATTATGTCATTAAAACAATCAATTGTTTTTATTTCACTCCGTTTTTCCATATGCACATAATAATAAACATATTTCTCGAATAAATCCATATTTTCTGATATTTTTGCGTTATTATTCCATGCATTCCTATATATTTCGTTGAAATATCTCAATAATCCTTTCTTTTTGTTTTTATCGATAGCAGAATCTATAATATCATCTATCTTCCGTATTATGCTCCATGCCAAAACCCAACGGTCACTCTCCTTCCTTCCCAGTGCAATACTTGATAAGTATCCAAGTACAAAATCATTATCATGGAGATACATTCTTGCTGAATCTAATACAGCCCGACACATTTTCATATCCTCGAATTTTTTAATATTATTATGCCATACAAGGTAGAAATAAAAATTATAATATTAAACAGAAAATTAATATCAATTTCCATTAAAAAAGCAGAAAGTAGGGGACCCAATATACTACCCAACCCATATATAGATGTGAATGTTGCATTTGCAGATCCAAGTTTTGTCGGATTTATTTTGTCAGGTAATATTGATAATCCCACAGGATATAATGCACTACCAAAAGCACCAATAATGACAGCAATTATTATTAGATAATACAAATCGTTATTAAAAGGCGCAAAAAACGAACCAATGCTCAAAATAATGATATAAATAATCAGTGATTTCTCCTTTCCAATCCGATCAGCTATCATACCCGCAGGTAATTGAAACAAAATGCCCCCAATGACAAAGGCTGAAATGATTGTTCCTAGATTTATATTTGAAATATTATTTGCTATCAAATATATTGGTAATAAGGCAATCATCGATGATTCAAAATAACCATATACAAACGCTGCTCCCATAGGTATTTGAAGAGTTTTAACGAGTTTTGCAAAATTTGCTTCTTTTACGTCTTCATTTTTAAAAACAATTGGTTTTAATAAAATACTAGCGAGAATTGCTGTGGATAAAGATAAAATAAAACATAAATAGAAAGGCAGAAATATTGAAGTCTGAAAAAAATACACCCCAATGATCGGTCCTGCAGCCATACCTATTGCAACTGATAACCCATAATATCCCATATTTCTTGCTCTATTCTCTGGTGTACTAATTTGATTCACTAAGGTTTCGGTACCCATCCAAACCGCTGCCCAGCCAACACCTTCGATTATTCTTATTATAGAAAACATTGTTATATTGTTAAAGTATGGAAATGCAACTATGGATAAGGAATATATTACTAATCCTGATACCAATATTTTTTTTGCGCCAATTTTATCAATAACTTTACCGATAGGAAACGAAGATAACGCAAATGAAAAGGCCATAAGAGTCGCTGCCAGTCCTACTTCAAACGTAGATGCACCAGATCCCTTAATAAGTAGAGGGATTAGAGGTACTACAATTCCAATCCCTAAAGATGCTACAGCAATACTAATATACAGAATGTATAACTCTTTTTGTATTTTCATTTTTGCCACAACTATACAATATTTTTTTTGTGACATCTAATATGCCATCTACAGTTTGTCTTATTTGATTTTCATATTCTGAAAAAACTAAATTAGGGATACAATCAATACATTTTGCATGATAACTTTCTGCGATAGTTAATACCTTATCCTTGATGTCTCTATCAATTAGAGCATGAATATTATCATATGAAACATTCTCATCGGTATATTCAAAAAGTAAGGTGGTTAGAATATTAGGATCATTATTTTTTAGATCTAGCAAATTATAATCATGTGGTTCATTAAAAGGATTATCATAACCACAAATATCTAAAAGATCATTTTGTATTTGAAGTAAACATCCAAGATTTAATCCAAAAATTTCTGCATTTGCTATAAAGTGTCTTTCGTCTTTTATGGCCATTGCAACAGCCTTAAATCCAAATGAAGTAAGCCCTGCAGATATTGATAACATAACATCAAAGTAATCTTGTCTTGTACACTTTTTTACGCGTAAATTATTTTTTTTGAATTCTCCACTAATTAGATTCTGCGGATATCTGGAAAATATTTCATGAATTTTAACAAAACGTTCATAGTCCATGTTATTCCTTATTTCTTCCAAAAATCTAAATGCTTTGAAAACTAAATAGCTTGATACTAGGACAGCAGTTGGCTTAGAAAATGCAATATAGGTACATTTCTTCCCATTCCTGTATGTTCCATTGTCAAAAATATCATCTAAAATGATAGCGGAATTATGTATGCATTCAAAAGCTAATGCAATTGGAAGTGAGATTTCTTCTTTTTTGTGTGCTCTGCTAATTAATAACATCAATATTGTTCTTAATCTGTTATCGTTTCCACTGAGTGAATATCTAACTGCGTGTAAAAATTTGTTGTTACAATCTTTATTAAACTCTGAACTTGAAAAACAAGTTGAACATGCTTTATCGCACCGCATATCCTCAAATAATCGAGTTTCTATTAGACAATTAATATCTAACATCTATTAATACCTCAGAAATATTATGGTCTGAATGTCCGATAGCAGCATATTTGTGTGGTAGTGTTCCATGAGCCAATCGAACCTCACCTCGATTTTTCTTCTCGTTATGTTATTCATGTCATATATATAAATATTTCGCAGAATAAATCTAATTTTATCATTGTTTTATCATAATAACCTTAAAATATTATGATTCTCCATAATAAATGGCCAAAATTATGTTATTACAATAATTATTTATTTTAGGAGTGTCCCTACTTGATCTGTAGTATGTATCCTAAAATCATTACCTGACTTTTATAAGTCTTGCATGGCAAAGCTTACTCAGCCAGGATGAGATATATTCCTGACGGAAGTACCCGGATAACTGAGGTGAGAGCATGAGAAAAACCAGAGGAAATAATTTCCAGATCCCACAGTGCGTGCTCGGCTTGTAGTATCCTCCATTTCCATTAATTTCGCCCAACTTGCTATATCTAAAACAAAGCATCTACCTGTATCCCACCACCTTACGATATTTCAACACATTCAAGTTAAGATTCTCTTTATCTATTATGAAGCGCTCTGGTATAGCTGAGCTTCCGCTGCACTCAGGCAAAGCACCACCCTGGCTGTTCAAACGGATGGTAAAGCTGAGCCGTGCTGTGGTGGACTACATCGTCTTCGAGTACGGCGAGGAGGAGCTTCTGCGCAGGCTTGCTTCGCCCTTCTGGTTTCAGGCGCTCTCCTGCGCCATTGGCTTCGACTGGCATTCCTCGGGCACCACCACCACAACCACGGGCGCCCTCAAGCTGGCACTTTCGCCGGAAGAGCATGGCATCGCTCTAGCTGGAGGGAAAGGCAAAGCATCGCGAAAGGCTCCTGAGGAGATAGCCCGATTCAGTGAAACCCTCGGCGTGCCATCGCAGCGGATTGAGAAGATGATAAGGGCGAGCAGGCTCAGCGCAAAGGTGGACAACGCCTGCGTGCAGGATGGCTACACACTCTACCACCACGCCTTTATCTTCACCCGCCGCGGAGAATGGTGTGTGGTGCAGCAGGGCATGCACGAGCGCTATGCGCGGCGCTACCACTGGCTAAGCGAGGGCGTTGAAAGCTTCACCTGTGAACCTCATGCAGGCATCGCCTCAGAGAGGCGCGAGAAGCGCGTTATGAACCTTGTCGCCAAGCAGAGCGAGGAGGTTAGAAAAGCCAGCGTTGACCTGGTAAAGGACAACCCCCTGCGGCTCAGAAAGTACCTCAAAGGGCAGCTCACCCTCACAGACTTCTCGGCGAATGCTCTGGCTATGCCTCCCCATCATGCAGTGCTGAAGATAGACCTCTCGGAGAGGGGATGGCAGGCCCTGGCAAGAGCCCACGAGATTCAGCCCTCGAGCTACGAGGAGCTTGTGGCGCTGCGCGGTCTGGGGCCGAAGACGCTGCGCGCCCTCGCTCTCCTCTCAGAGCTCCTCTTCGGCGCACCCATAGAGTGGCGCGACCCCGTGAAGTACTCCTTTGCCCATGGCGGTAAGGACGGCTTCCCCTACCCTGTGGACAGGGAGAACTACGACAGGAGCATAGCCCTGCTCAGGGAAGCCCTTGAAGAGGCGAAGCTCGGCAAAAAGGAGAAGTACCGTGCGATTACAAGACTAAAAGACTTCATCTAATCATTTCCAAAGAACTTCCTGCCCTTACCCGCCTTTTCAAACAAATCAAAAGCCTCCTCCTCTGCGAATCTGCACACCTCCGCCACGTCCAGGGTTCTGAAGCTTCCCTCATGCATTATCACCTTGCCCTCAACTATCACCGTGGAAACATCGCTGCCTTTAGCGGCGTATATCAGATGGGATACCGGGTTGCTCATGGGCTTTAGATGGGGCTTATGCGTATCCACTATAATCACATCGCCCCGTTTTCCCACCTCGAGGGAGCCTATTTCCTTCTCCAGACCAAGGGCGCGGGCGGCATTGATGGTGGCGAACCTGAGCACCTCCTGCGCCGGAAGCACGCTGGCGTCGTGAGTGGAGACCTTCTGAAGCAGTGTGCAGGTCTTCATCTCCTCGAAGATATCCAGGGTGTTGTTGCTGGCGGCGCCGTCGGTACCCAGGGAGACTGTAACCCCTGCTTTGGCGTACTCTGCCACGGGAGCTATGCCGGCGGCTAACTTCATGTTGCTCACAGGGTTGTGGGCAACTTTGACGCCTCGCTGCCTCATGAGCTTCATCTCCTTATCGCTCACATGCACAGCATGTGCGGCCAGCACCTCCTCACCCAGAAAGCCTATCTCCTCGAGGTATTCAAAGGGACGCATCCCCTTATCCCTGACAAAGCTCTCCACCTCATCTCTTGTTTCTGAGACGTGGATGTGGATTCCTGTTCTGTACTCTGCGGCAAGCTCCTTGGCTTTAAGCAGAAGTTCCCTGGAGCAGGTGTAGGGGGCGTGAGGACCGAGGAATACCTTTATGCGCGGGTCTTTTCCACCATAGGCCTTGAGTCCTTTCTCCGCCTCTCCCAGTAGTCTTGCTCCCTGCTCCTCACCGGCGATGTCGAGCAGAGGGTAGGAAAGCACACCGCGTATGCCGGATTCGGCCACGCTCCTTGCAACCTCACCGAGGTGATAGTACATGTCATTGAAGCAGGTTATTCCTGAGCGCAGCATCTCAAGGCAGGCGAGAAGCGAGCCGGCGTAAACATGCTTGGGCTCCAGCTTGGCCTCCACTGGCCAGATCTCCTCCTGGAGCCAGCGCATCAGCGGAAGGTCATCAGCACTTCCGCGAAACAGCGTCATCGCCGCATGGGTGTGGGTGTTGATAAGCCCTGGCATAACTATTCTATTCCCTGCGTCGATCACAAAGTCGGCCTCGCCCTTTATCTCCCGCGCAATCTCAACTATCGCTCCATCGTCAATTGCAAGAGAAAAGTTTTTTAATATGCGCTGCTCCTTATCCATTGTAACTATGATTCCGTCTTTTATTATCACATCCATATAATCACCCGAGGTTTGAAGAATGATAAAGATAGCAGTTCCCAATAAGGGCAGGTTGCACGAACCGGCGATGCAGCTTATGCGCAGCGCAGGTCTAATGGTGGTCAACTCTGGTGAGCGCCGTCTCTTTGCGAGCACCGTCGACCCCGAGATTCAGGTGCTCTTTGTGCGCGCCGCTGATATACCCGAGTTCGTCTTCGATGGCGTCGCCGACTTGGGAATCACAGGTTATGATGTGGTTGTCGAGTCAAACTACGATGTGGAGCTTCTCCTTAATTTAGATTTCGGTAGAGCGCGCCTTGTGGTGGCTGCTCCTGAGAATTCTGGAATAGAGAAGGTTGAAGACATAAGGCAGGGGCTGCGTGTGGCGACGGAGTTTACAAACATCACGCGCCGCTTCTTCGATGAGAGAGATATTGAGGTCAAGGTGGTTAGAGTTTCAGGGGCCTGTGAGATTGCTCCGCATATAGGCTTGGCGGAGCTCATCGTGGACCTGGTGAGCACTGGTACAACGCTGAAGATGAACAAGCTGCGCGAGGTGGAGACCATCCTGGAAACCTCCGCCTATCTGATAGGCAACAGGGATGCGGTAAGGGCAAAGCACGATAAGGTGGAGGAGGTCATAACCGCCTTCTCCAGTGTTCTCGCGGCGCGGCGCAAGAAGCTCATAATGATGAATGTACCCAAGGCGGCACTGGAGGAGGTTAAGAGGATAATGCCCGGAATGGCTGGCCCTACTATCGCGGAGGTTGCAGCGGCAGAGCCCATGTACGCCGTAAATTCAGTAGTGGATGAGGGCGAGGTTTACACAATAATAAATAGAGCAAAGAAGCTTGGCGCTCGCGATATTCTGGTGCTGCCGATTGAGAGGATAATTGAATGAGCATGAGCTTCCTGGTAATCCCTGCGCTGGATTTGAAGAACAGGCGCTGCGTGCAGCTTGTTGGCGGCGACCCGGGCAGAAAGCTTGTTGAGCTTGAAGACCCTCTAGCTGTGGCAAAGCACTGGGAGAGCCTCGGCGCAAGGCGTCTTCACCTCGTTGACCTGGACGCGGCAATAGAGGGCAGCGAGATTAACCGCCCGCTGGTGGAGGAGATTATATCCAAGCTGAGGATACCCGTGCAGTTCGGCGGGGGGATAAGGAGCGTCGCCGAAGCGAGGCACTTCCTTGAGCTTGGCACCGCAAGGGTGATTCTGGGCACGGCGGCGCTGGAAAATCCCCAAATCCTGCGCACCTTAGCTGAGGAGTACGGCAGGGATAGGATAACAGTCGCCATAGATGCAAGGGACGGCTACGTGGTGATTAAGGGCTGGAAGGAAAAGACCCGGAGGCGAGCTTCAGAGGCGGCGAAGGAATTTGCCCGCTACGCCAGCGAGATGCTGTTCACAAATGTGAATGTTGAAGGGCGAATGCAGGGTGTGGACCTGAGCGCTGTGAAAGAGGTTGTGAATGCCACCCCTGCCAGGATAATCGTCTCCGGTGGAATCGCTTCCCTGGAGGACATAAAAAATGTCAGAAGCCTGGGCGCCTTCGGCGTGGTTATAGGTTCGGCGCTCTACATGGGAAAGATTGATTTCAGGGAGGCGCTTAAGTTGGAGGTTTAAGTTTGCCCATGACGAACTTCCCAACCCTATCTGCGACGTTTATCGCCTCTTCAGCTTCCCCACGGGTGGGTTCATAGAAACCAGGATACCTCACTTCAGTAGCATATTCTGACAGATATTCCACATCTAGCTGCCTGAGTTTCTCGAATTCTTCGTCCGCCTCAATGCATTTATCCAGCAGTTCCTTAATGTTGTGCGTTTTTCTGAATCGTTTCTGCTCATGAACCAGAAAAGCCTTTAAATATTTCTCAGTAGCCTGTTCGGCATGGTAAGCTATTACCCAGGGTTCTTCATTGAGCTCCAGAAGCTTTTTCGCAACTCTCAGATCAGTATCCGCTCTTTTAAGCCATCTATCAACCTCTTTATCCATATTCATATAATAATTCCCTCTATTTTGGACTCATATGCGATGTTTCCTACATATTTTGATTTATTATCATAAAGTTCTTTATTTACTATTATTAAATCCGCATAAACCGGCAGCTTTCTTATTATTTCAAGCCATAACTTTTTCCTTGTATTTCTATCCAGTTCCTTTTTGGTCACCACAAGCACGTCCCAGTCGCTCTCTTCTTTAAAATCCCCCCTGGCACGGGAGCCGAAGAGGATGATTCTGTCAACCTCTACACCATGCTTTGCAGCCGCCTCCAGAATTATTCTCTTAATCTTTTTGATTGTTTCTCTATCCCCCTTCAGTAAAATTTTTTCCATGCCCTCTCAGTGAATATTAACTTTCTTAAAAATTAAAAACGCTGTTTATTAGGGATGGACGTCTTCGGCGTGATTATCGGCTCGGCGCCTCTGCGTATAGGAGCGCAGAAAATTTTTAATTCGTATCATAATACTTAGTATCATGATACTAAAATTTATTGACAGGGAAAATCCTCTTTGCTGAATGCAAATGGCAGGAAAAGGTAAACCCTGGGAAAGTATGCAGGGATCTGGTTGAAAAATCAAAATACGTGGACTGGCGCAATGGCAGGAGAGAGGAGCATTTCGCGGTGTTTGCCAGAAGTTTTAGCAGAAAGATGGACGAGTTTGAGGGCAGGCGAGTTTTCTGTTTTGATTTGAAGGACATGGAGAGGATTCTAAAGTAAGACCTCGTGTCTGGAGCAGAGAGACAGCTACCCCCCCGCAATCTCCACAAAATTTTCCAGCAGCTTCAACCCCAGCTTTCCGCTCTTCTCAGGGTGAAACTGCGTGGCAAACACCCTGCCCTTCTCCACCACCGCCGGAATCTCCACCCCGTAGCTCGTCGTGGCCACAGTTACGTCATCCTCTGGCTGGGCATAGTAGGAATGGACAAAGTAGAAGTAGTCCCCGTTCTTTATGCCCGCGAGCAACCCTGAGCTCCGCTTTATCTCCAGGGAATTCCAGCCCATGTGGGGTATCTTAACGCTGGAGGGTAGCCTGACCACCCTGCCCTTTATCAGGTCCAGACCTCTGCCCTCGCCCTCCTCGCTTGAGGTGAACAGGAGCTGCAGCCCCAGGCAGATGCCAAGCAGGGGCTTCTTCTCAGCCTCTCTAAGAATAACCTCACGCAGAGGGTAGAGATTCGCCATCGCATCTTCGAAGGCGCCCACCCCGGGGAGAACAATCGCATCGCTCGCCTCCAGCTCTTCCTTCTTATCTGTAATCACCGGCTTCGCCCCGCCCCGCTCCAACCCGCGATATGCGCTTCGCAGATTTCCCATACCGTAATCCACTATTGCAATCCTCGGTCTCATATCCCTTCCTTCCTCTCTTTAAAAAAATTGGTGCCGCACTCTCTGCCAAGGCACTCAAACTGAAGTGTTATATGATTTATCCTGTGCTCATTAAACTTTTCATTAACCTCACGCCGAATTTCTTCAAGCTGGCTTATCCTCCTGTCCTCAACAGCAATGTGGGCGCTCGCCGCATTTATGTGGGAGCATATCGCCCATACATGAAGGTCGTGCACCTCCTTCACGCCCGAGATGCTCTCCAGGGCGCGCTTCAGGGACAGCACATCCACATGCTTCGGCGTACCCTCCAGCAGGATGTGCCCGCTCTCGGCTATCAACCTGAGCGCACCAATCGCAACTATCGCAGCTATAAATATGCTCACCACCGGGTCGGCGATGGTATTCCCTGTGAGGTAAATCGCTAAACCTCCTGCAATCACACCCACGCTTCCCAGTGTATCGCCCATCACATGCAGAAAGGCTCCGCGTATGTTTATATCCTCCTGAGCATGTTTGCGAAGGCGAAACATCACAAACAGGTTTGCGGCTAAGCCGAGGATGGCAACGCCCAGCATCTCCCTGAGCCTTATCTCAGGCGGAGATAAAAAGCGCTGGTAGGCCTCGTAGGAGATGGCGGTGGCTATCACTAGGAGAAGCACGCCGTTGGTAAGCGCAGCCAGCACCTCTGCCCTGTGGAAGCCAAAGGTCCGGCCCAGGCTAGGAGGGCGGGCGGCTATCTTTATTGCAAGAAAGCTCAGCGCCAGAGCAAAGGCATCGCTGAACACATGCGAGGCATCGCTTAGCAAAGCCAGACTGTTGGATACTATGCCCCCTACCAGCTCGACGCTGAAAATTGCCAGGGTAATTACCAGGGCGAGCCTCAGCTCCCTGGCGGAAAGTGTCTCTTCATGCCCATTCAAAGCCTCACCTCTATTCCGCGAGCCTTTAGGTAAGCCTTTATGTCCTGCACAGTGTACTCGCCGTAGTGGAATACACTTGCAGCCAGCGCGGCGTCCGCCTTGCCCTGGGCAAAAGCTTCATAGAAGTGCTCAATCTTACCGGCGCCGCCGCTCGCTATTACGGGCACACGGGTTTCCTCGGACACAGCGCGGGTGAGCGGTATGTCGAAACCCATCTTGGTGCCGTCTGCATCCATGCTGGTGAGCAGGATTTCGCCTGCACCCAGAGCTTCAACCTCCTTTGCCCAGGCTATTGCATCTATGCCAGTGTCCCTGCGCCCGCCGTAGATGTAAACCTCAAACCAGCACCTTCCCTGAGGGGTGTCCACGACGTAGCGATCCTCGCGCTCCTCATAAACACGCTTTGCATCTATCGCGGCGACGATGCACTGGCTGCCAAATCTTCTCGCAGCCCTTGTTATAAGCTTCGGGTTCTTCACCGCCGCGGTGTTAATAGCAGTCTTATCCGCGCCGGCTTTGAGGATGCGGCGCACATCCTCAACCTCACTTATTCCTCCGCCAACTGTGAGGGGGATAAAAACCTGGTCTGCAGTAGCCTCAACCACCTCCACCATAGTCTTTCTGCCCTCGTGGCTGGCGCTTATGTCCAGGAACACCAGCTCATCTGCACCCTGCTCATCATAAAATCGCGCCAGCTCCACCGGCGACCCCGCGTCGCGCAGGTTTTTGAAGTGCACACCCTTGACCACGCGCCCATCTTTAACATCCAGGCATGGTATTATCCTCTTGGTCAGCAAGCTACCACCTCACTAATCTGCGATGCTAACATGAATCGAAATCTTTAAAAGCCTATGAGGCCCTAAGCTTATCAGGGGTAGCTAAATGCCAGCATTTACGCAAGAGGAGGTAATGCAAACCTTTCTCACACCCACGCAGGCGAAAATACTTGAGCTGCGCGCCAAGGGCTATACCCAAGCTCAGGTGGCCAAGATTCTGGGCACAACCCGCGCCAATGTGAGCATCACTGAAGGCAGGGCCAGGAAGAATATTCAGAAAGCGGCGCGCACCTTAACACTCTTCAACAAGATAGGTGCACCTCTGATGATCGAGGTGGGCAGGGGTGAGGACATTTTCAACATCCCCAAAAAGGTCTTCTCCTGCGCCACGGAATGCAGAATAAAGGTGAAGGAGAACACCCTCTCCCTCATTGAGAAGATTGAGCGAGAGGCGAAGGGAAAGCTCGACGGCAGGGTTGTGAGGGAGGGAATAAGGATAACCATCCTCAAGGATGGGCGCGTTATTGTGGACTGAGCTTTGGTAGCACATCCTGAAGCTCTACTATATCTCCAATCACCGCATCGGGCATCTCTTCCTCGCTCTCCGGCTCCACCTTTGAGTACTTCCCTCTTCTCACCCACACCGTTGCCATGCCTGCCGCCTTGGCGCCCAGAATGTCTGTTGCTATTCTATCCCCCACCATAACACTCTCCCCCGCGCTTATCCCGAGGTTCTGCATCGCCAGGTTGAATATCCTTGTCTCAGGCTTTTCGCAGCCCACCTCTTCGCTGGTAACCACAACATCGAAGAAGTGATGTATGCCCAGATTTATCAGCTTCTCCCACTGCTTCACCGCCAAGCCGTTGGAGATAACTCCCAGCCTGTAATGCTGCTTCAGTGCAATGAGCATGGGCACAACGCCCGGAAAGGGCTTGAGGTACCCGAACTTAGTGTGCTCATAGGCAACAACACCGGCGGCCACTATCTTGGGGTTCCACTTCATTCCAAGCTCCTTTAAAAGCTCGTCATAGTGCCTGGGGTAGTTTGAGCCGAAGCGAGAGATTATCTTCTGCAGCAGGGAGTAGAGCCTCTCCTCGTCGCGCTCCTCCAGACCTGCGTCGATCATGGCACGTATGGAGTTGAGCCTCGCCATCCTTGCAAGGGTGGTGCTGTCGTAGAGGGTATCGTCTATATCAAAAAAAATAGCCCTGAGCATTCACCTCAGTACCTCTACAACGGTTGCAAAAATCCGCGTGCCGTGCACGCCGGTTATTCTCGCCTTTACCTTCTGTCCCTCGCGGGCGCCGTTCACGTATATTATGTACTCCCCCAGCTTTGCAACGCCGTCGCCGCGCTTTCCCGTCTGGGTGATCAGCACTGTAATCTCCTCGCCCACCTCGGGTTTTGTGCTGCGCTTCGCCGTAGGTGCTGCACGGATTGCACCGAGGGGGTGTCTTGAGCCACAGGCCTCGCACTTCAGCAGGGTTATCCTGTCCTCCTTGATTATCCGCGTGTCTGGGCGACTGCACTCGGGGCAGATGACATACTGCGCAAGGAACGCCTCAAACTTCTCCTGGATCAGTTGCTGACGGAACTGCCCCTTCATTATCAGGTAGTGGCCCTCCAGGCTGCCCGCCGTGCCAAGCTCCCTGAGGAGATACTTCACCAGCATCTCTGGAGGACGGTTTATCAGCTTGGACACCTCAGCCAGGTTCTGCACCACAGTAATCTTTCCCTGGACAATAGAGGAAATCCTGGGAACTTCGAAGCGTTTGTGCTCCTTTACCTTCTCCGGGAGCTCCTCGTATGCCTTTTCGAGGAGCTTTTCGTAATTGTACTCCATTCCACAACCCCTACAGCAGGCCCAGGTCCTTAAGGGTGGCCTTTACATTTTCAGTGGCACGCTCGGCGTCTTCCACACTTTTAGCGCCTGTGCACACGATTTTGCCTGAACCGAAAAGAAGAAGCACAACCTTGGGGTCCTTCATCCTGTACACAAGACCAGGGAACTGCTCTGGCTCATATTCTGTATTATCTAGGGCTATTGCAATCGCATCCAGATTAAGCTCCGCATGGAGATTGGCAGTAGCCACCACGTTCTGTATAACAACCTCAGGCTCCGAGTTTATATCTATGCCCGCCTCCTTTATCTTCTCAATTATCTTCTTTATGGCAAGGTGCGCCTCCTCAATGCTCTTCGCACCCGTGCACACGATTTTGCCTGAACCAAAAATTAGCGCTGCCGCCTTGGGTTTGTCCAGGTGATACACAAGACCGGGGAACTGCTCGGGCTCATACTCCACGCGGTCCAGATTGACTGTTATCAGCCCGAGGTCAAACTTCTGTCCCAGAGAGGTTGAAGCCACAACATTCTCTATAACAACGTCTGTCATACAGATACCTCCTTTATAAATACCCTTATCACCGGGTATAGATAACCATTTAAATGAATTATAAAAAATCAAAAATGCGCTTAACTGCATGAGGGACCTGCGCTGCGAGGTTGCTGGCTGTGAAGGCATAGCCCTTCTCCTCGAGGAGCATATCTCCTGCGTAGCCATTGATAAAGGCTGAGCAGCATGCCGCTTGGTAGACTCCCATCCCCTGGGCGATTAAGCCTGCTGTTAAGCCAGAGAGCACATCTCCGGTGCCGCCGACGGTCATACCTGGGTTGCCTGTTTCATTGAACTTTACCCTGCCCTCCGGCGAGGCCACTATGTCAACGCTTCCCTTCAGGAGGATGACACTTTCAAGCTGCCTGCTCCACCTCCTTACAACCTCAGACCTCTCTTCCAGCTTCTGCGGGAGATGCTCACCTGTTAGAACATTGAACTCACCTGCATGGGGGGTGAGCACCAGCTCTGCACCTTTTATGGGAAGCTCACCCTTCAGCGCCTTCAGCGCATCGGCGTCCACCACGCAGGGCTTTGAGCAGCGCCTCAAAATCTCGAGCACCGCTCTGGCGGTTTCCTTTCTAACCCCAAGCCCCGGGCCCAGAAGCACACAGGTGGCACGCTCCAGGAGGTCTTCAATCGTGGCAACAGCCTCGATGGAGAGATACTCTCCCGGGTATGCTCTGACTATGAGCTCAGGAGAGAAGCTGCGTGATACTTCGAAGTTTACCTCGGGCACCGCCAGATAAACCAGATCAACACCTGCATTAAGCGCCCCCAGTGCACTGAGCAGGGGGGCACCGTGGTATTCCATGCTGCCGCCTATAATCAACACCCGTCCGTGGTCGCCCTTGTGAGCCTCCTTTCTTCTTTCCGGCAGGTTGACCACCACATCTCCCGGGCCAACGTAGCGTGAGGCCTTTTCTGGTATGCCGATATCCACAACAATTGTGGGAAAGCGCTCAAGACCCGGCTTCGGCGCATGGAAGGTAACCACAAGGTCAGCGGCGACGCAGTATCCCTCGCCAACCTCGTTGAGTCCAGAGGGCAGGTCCACAGAAACCTTAAGGGCTGCGCTTTTATTCACCTCCTCGATTACGCTTCTGTAGGGCTCCCGCACAGCACCTTTTATACCGGTGCCCAGCAGCGCATCTACAATTATGTCCGCGCTGAGCCTCTGCTTTTTTAACTGCTTTATCCTGATCCCGAGCCTCCTCAGCTCTGACAGCTTCTGCTTGGACGCGCTACTTCTGGGTTCGCCGAGGAGCATCGCCATCACACTAGCGCCCATCTGAGCAAGGTAGCGCGCCGCTACCAGACCATCGCCGCCGTTGTTTCCTGTGCCGCAGAGAACCAGCACCCGCTTGCCTTCAACCTCCACCCTCTCTGCTACCTCCTCTGCAACAGCCCTCCCCGCGTTCTCCATCAGCTCCTCCGTCGGTACCCCCAGCCAGGCGCTGTTTATGTCCAGAATTCTCAGCTCCTCAGCGGTGAGCATCCTCATCTCTGCAACCTCATTAGGCGCATTATTTCAAGGGTGCGCAGGAGGTCTGTCTTGGAGATAATCCCCACAAGCTTTTCGCCGTCCACCACGAGAAGCCTCCCCACACCGGCGCGCGCCATGCGCATAAATGCCTCGGAGGCGTCCTCCTCAGGCGAGATGGTCAAAAGCTTTCTGGTCATCACATCACCCACGCGCCTTATGCCCCATTCCTCCCTGGGCACCCGCGACAGATCACTGAATGTGATTATTCCAACTAGCCTATTTTCATCGACCACTGGGTAGCCCATGTGCTTCTTTTCAAAGAGAATGTCAGCAAACTCCTCCAGGGTTATGTATTTGTCCACGCTGATAACATCTTCGCTCATTAAATCTCTGACCTTTAAGCCTGCAAGCATGAGGTTTATTCGCGACATCTCGCCCTCCTGCGTTGCACCGATGTAAACAAAGAAGGCGATGAAAATCAGCCAGAGGTTGGGAAGGAGCGCACCGGTGAGGGCCATCAGAATCGCTATGAGCTTCGCTATACTTGTGGCAATCTCTGTTGCTGCTGGAAATCCCAGCTTGAAGGCCAGGAGGGAGCGGAATACCCGCCCGCCGTCCATCGGCAGCGCCGGGATGAAAAGGTTGAAGGCGCCGAGAAGTAGATTCACCTTGAAGAAAACCAGCAGCAGGTCAAGAAAGCTCTCTATTTTAAACTCAAAGAAGGGGAAAATCCTGCTCAAATCGCCAAATGCGGCGATGATTCCAAGGCTCAGGGCGCTCACGATGAAATTGAATCCGGGGCCGGCGATGGCAATGGCAAACTCCTTCTTCGGGTTTCTGGGTATCTCCTCCATGGCGGCGATGCCACCGAAGGGGAGAAGGGTTATCTTGGAGATTTTAACGCCGTAGCGCTGCGCGACCAGCGAATGGCTGAGCTCGTGCAGGGCCACAGTTGTAAAGAGCATCACTATGTATATAAACGGCCCTGGGTTCAGGGTTAGAGCGCTGTACACGAAGAAAAATAGGAGAAGTAGGAGAAATGATATGTGCAGCTCCAGTGGGATGCCCAGAATCCTGCCTATCCTGTAGTTGTCCTTCATAACCCAGACCCTAAACTTTTTTATTTATTTAAACATCATTAGCTTTATATATGCATTGCCCCATATTACCATTTACATGTTTATGAGGTGGTTCCCTTGGTTTCAAGGCTGAGCGAGGTCACAGGTAAGGAGGTATTCACTGAAGATGGAGCACATGTTGGAACTGTCGACGACGTGGTTATCGACCCCGAGACAGGCAGGGTGCTCGGCATACTTGTAAGCGGTGTGGAGGATACCTTCTGGAAGAGGGTGGGAGTGGATAAAGCTAGGGGCATCAATGTGCCCTACAGGGCGGTAAAGTCGGTGGGGGATATAGTAATCCTCAAGAATATCGTTTATGCGGCCCAGTCAGCGCCTTAGAGGCGGCGGTAGAGTTCCTTGAGTATTCTGCCGTGCACAATAAGCCCTAGGAGTTTTCCTTCTTCTACCACAGGCAGGCGCTCTATTTTATTCTCTATCATGAGTCTGAGAACCTCCTTGAGGGGCGTGTCTCTGCTGACGACTATTAAACGCTTGGTCATGAGGTCCCGCACAGGCAGGGAACCCACCTGAAAGGTTTTCGCGAGCATTATGTCGCGCTGCGTTACTATGCCGAATATTCTCTCACCCTCCACCACAGGTAGGCTGCCCACACTTGAGCGCGTCATTATCAGATCCGCCAGTGCAATTTTGTCTTCCGGTGAGGCTGTTATCACCTTTTCGGCGGGAAGCATGACATCCTCCGCCTTTAGCTGTGCAAGCTCCTTCATTGCCATCACCTAAAACATCGCCCTTCCAGCACCGCTTTTTACCACCAGCACAGGTATCTTTGAGCGATGGACTACCTCTCTCGAGACGCTGCCGAGCATAAACTTGCTTATACCGCTGCCGTAGGAGGCCAGCACCACGAGGTTGTAATCGTCCTCCTCTATCTCCTTTATTATCTCGTCAGCTGCTCTCCCTTTGCGCACCTTTGTGTTTGCCTTTATTCCGTACTTCTCCAGAATCTTGGCACCTGTCTCAAGCGACCTGCTCACAGCCTTTGGCGTGCCCAGCTTCCTGAGCCTGTGGATGTCGTCTTTGAAAACCTCGAAGTATTCGTTGTACTCTTTATACTCCTCTTCGAATCTGGGTATCACACGGAGGATGGTAACCTCCGGCGA
>NZ_JBPMGE010000019.1:0-27107 GCF_054014795.1 Candidatus Pyrohabitans sp.
ACCCCCTTCCGGGTGGACATCCGCCCTGAAGGCAGAGATATAAACTCGTATATTATAAACTCGGGCTCCTTCTCGCCCAGAATGCGCAGCGCAGCGCTCAGCTGCTTTGCGAGAAGCTTGTGGTCTGCACCCCACACATTTATAAGTCTGCCCAGCCTCGCCTTCCACAGGTGGTGGGCTATGTCCCGGGTGGCGTAGAGCAGTGTGCCGTCGCTCCTGCGCAGCACCAGCTCCTTCTCTATACCAAACTCCTCAAGGTCCAGGTAGAGCACGTCGTCGTCTCTCGCATACCTGGTGGAGCGAAGCCTTTCCACCACCTCATCCACAGCGCCGCTGCGCACAAACTCGCTCTCCCAGGTAATCATGTCGTGGGTTATTCCCAGCCTTTCCAGCGTGGCCGTGATGCCCCGGAGGCAGTACTCCGCCGCGGACCTGAACTCCTCAACCACGCGCTCCTCACCCGCCTCATAGGCGCGCATAAGCAGGGAAAGCTCCCGCTGGAGCTCCTGGCTTTCCTCCACCATCCTGTTGGCCCTCACATAAACCTCGGCTATGGCGTGGTCAGGCTTTTTTTCCCTGTCAAGCTCAAGCATTCGGAGCCCGAGCACCACCACTGCAAGCTGCTTCCCCATGTCGTTCAGGTAGTACTGGGTGGTAACCTCCCAGCCGGCGAAGCGCAGTATTCTCGCAAGGGCATCGCCCAGTATGGCATTCCTCCCGTGGCCTATGTGCAGCGGGCCGTCCGGGTTGGCGGAGGTGTGCTCCAGTATCACCCTCTCACCCCTCGCCTCACCCCTTCCGTAGTCTTTGCCCATCTCCTTAATCTCCCCCACAACCGCCCCGGCGAGAGCCTCGTGGTCCAGGTAGAAGTTTATGAATCCGTTGAGCGCCTCTGCGCGCTTTATAAACCTCGCCCTGCCCACGTCGATGCGCAGAACAAGCTCCTCGGCAAGCTTTGCGGGAGGCTTCTTCAGCTTCTTCGCGAGAGTGAAGCACACCGGCGAGGCGAGGTCGCCGTACCCCTGCCTGGGCTCCTCAATGGCAACCTCGACACCCTCTGCGAGAGGACCTGCGGCATCGAGAATCAGCTCCTTTGCCTCTCTCTTTATCTCCCTCAGCATGGTACTACCTCGGTCTGTAGCGGAGGATGGCAGCCACCCCACCAAAACTCCGGAGCTGCTGACCCTCCTCTGTTTCTGTGGAGATCACCTCAACCCTGGCGTTTGTCGCATCCGCCAGCTCCTTGAGCTCGTCCAGGGTGCTCTTGAAGTCTTCAATCGCCAGGGCACGCTCCCCGCACTTGGGGCACTGCTCGCGGTTGAGCTGCTGCTCCAGCATCTTCAAATCCTTGACCGTCTTCTCAGTACTGTAATCGCAGCTGGCGCAGGCGATGGTAACGCGGTAGCTCTCCACATCCTCCGAGAAGAGCAGCGTGTCCACTGCACCCATCTGGAGGTACTCCCTCACCTCCTTCAAACCGTACGCCGCCAGGCCGTGGTCCTTGACCACCTCACTCAGAAACCTCTGCACCAGCTTCTTCTCCTTTACAATCTCCAGCTCCTCGAAGACGCCGCTCGCCTTGTCCACCAGCTCTGTCAGGCCGAACTCGTCGGTGTAGGAGGTGTCTATTACGTCGATAATCTTCTTCTTGACCTCGTGGTGCAGGTAGTCGGCATTCACAAAAAACTCCTTCGTCGGGCCCGGGCCGCCGATGAGCACGCCCCGCAAATCTGGCACATTCATGAATATCTCACTCGCCTGCTCTCCCACGCGCTTGAAGTACTCGTGGGCAGCTATCTCTATGAGCCTCTCAAAGCGGCGCTGACTCTGCCCTCCGCGGCCGTGCTTTCTCGGTACGTTGGAGATTATCCTGCGCGCCGTTTCTATGCGCTTCCCCTTCAGCAGGCCTATTGTGGCCTCGTTCCTGTCCACCAGCAATAAGCCATAGGTGCCCTTCTCCGCCAGCATCTCCTTTATGGGTTCGAGGAGGAACTGGGAGTCGCAACGGTAGATGTAGGTGGTTATGGGCTCGGGGGGCTCTATTATGTAAACCTCCATCTTATCCTTGGTGCCGTGAGGAATTGTGCCCACGAGAAGCACCATCCCCTTCTCGGGAGGGCGCTTGAACAGCTTGAGGCGCTGCATTATGACCTCAAGCGCAGACTGCACATTCTTCCTCGTCCTTGTGCTCTTTATGTTCATCGCCTGGGAGTACTCCTCCCGCATCTGACTCATGACGTCGGCGAGGTTCTTATCCGGCGGGATGTAGAGGCTTATAAGCTCTGTACCCTTGCCCTTCTTGCTCTCCAGGAACTCTATTTCTTTTTTCAGCCTGTGCAGTTCAACTGAGGATGCTTTTGCCATCATACCACCAGAATTATGAAAAGAAAGGAAGTCCTTCTATTGTCCTTTCCTGTTTATTTTTAAGCTTTCCGCCTAAAAGTTTAAATATATACCGGATGAATCACGTAGCAAAGTTAACATGGTGAGAGATTTGAAGGCTGTGCTTAGCCTCGGTGGTTCCATAGTTGCCTCCCCGGGTATAAACCTGGATTTTATTGAGGGGTTCGCCTCCCTTATCGCAAGGCTGCACCGCGAGGGTCACCGCCTGGCGGTTGTGGTGGGCGGCGGCAGGGTGGCCAGGGAGTACATCACCGCCGCTCGCAGCCTCGGGGCGGGTGAGAGCTTCTGCGATGAGCTCGGAATACTCGCCACCAGGATGAACGCCCGCCTGGTGATCGCCGCCCTAGGCGACCTGGCCTATCCGCATGTGCCTGAGAGGGTGGAGGAGGTAGAGGAGTGGGACAGGATTATAGTGATGGGAGGCACTGTGCCAGGGCACACCACCGACGCCGTGGCTGCGATGCTCGGAGCAAAGCTGGGCGCAGAGCTTCTGGTAAATGCCACCAACGTCGACGGGGTCTACAGCGAGGACCCGAAAAAGAATCCCGGGGCTAGGAAGTATGAGAGGATAAGCGTGGAGGAGCTGCTCAGAATTGTGGGCAGGGAGCACAGGGCCGGCGCTTCTGCGGTCCTCGACCCCAAGGCGGTGAGGATAATAGGGGAGCACAGGCTCAGAACCATAGTGGTCAAAGGTGAGCTCAGCCGCATAGAGGCGGCGCTGCGCGGAGGGGAGCATCACGGCACAGTGGTGGAGGTGTAGGCTTTGCATAAACTTCGGGTTATAAATCGCGGCGTCTGCATCTCCGGCTTCAGGGCGGCGGGTGTGAAGCGCGGGAAGTACGGCGTCGCCCTTATCAGAAGTGAGGCTCCTGCTAAAGCCTCTGTTATGGTCACAGAGAACAGGGTTAAGGCGGCGCCTCTGCTGATTTCCAGGGAGCATGCTGAGAAGGAAATACTGGGTATAATCGCAAACTCCGGCAATGCGAATGCCTTCACCGGCAGCGCGGGCATGGAGGATGCGCGCAGGATGTGCAGCATTGCGGCCAGGCTTCTGGGAGGTGCACCCGAAAATTACCTGGTTGCCAGCACGGGTGTTATCGGCAGGAGAATGGACATCGCCAGGGTTGAGGGGCTCGCCGAGGAGGCCGCGGCCAGGCTTGAAGCCTCACCAGGGGCGAGTGAGGCTGCAGCCAGGGCGATAATGACCACAGACACCTTTCCCAAGCTCTCTGCGGTGGAGGCTGAGCTCAGCGACGGCACCCGCATTGAGGTGGGTGGCATCGCCAAGGGTGCAGGCATGATAGCGCCGAGGCTTAGGCATGCCACCATGCTGTGCTTCCTCACCACGAATGCGCGCCTGGAGAGGGAGGAGATGGACGAGGCTCTCGCTAAAGCTGTTGAGCAGAGCTTCAACCGCGTGGTGGTGGACGGAGATATGAGCACAAACGACATGGTTGTGCTGCTGGCAAGCGGAGAGGCGGGAAATGAGAGCAGCGGGGGCTTTCAGGAGGCGCTGAATTTTGTTGCGCAGATGCTCGCGAAGAGCATCGCCAGAGACGGAGAGGGGGCCACGAAGTACATTGAAGTCAGGGTCTCGGGTGCGGTGAGCAACAGAGAGGCGGACCTAGCGGCGCGCGCAGTGGTGGGTTCAAACCTGGTAAAAAGTGCGGTCTTCGGGGGCGACCCGAACTGGGGCAGGATAATCGCCGCCCTGGGCTATTCAGGTGCCAGGGTTGTGCCAGAGAAGCTGAGTCTGTATGTGGGCGGAAAGGGAGACGAGAGGGGTGTGTGCCTTGTGGAGCGGGGCAAGCCCATCGCCCTGGAGGGCACCGCTGCGCTGAAGGCTGCTGAGGAGGTGTTCAGGCAGAAGGAGATCTACATCACCGCAGAGCTGAACCTCGGCAGCGGTAAGGGCGAGGCCTACGGCTGCGATTTAACCTACGAGTATGTCAGGATAAATGCCGAGTACACCACCTGAGATGTATCTTTCGGAAATGTTAAATATGCCCCCGGCAATAAGTCAATCAGTGGTTGAAGGAGGTTTACTCAGAGCGAAGCCGGGAGTAGCCATGGAGATAGAAAAAATCGCCCTTGAAAAAGGCACTGCAATTGGATTGAGAGTTTTGCTGGGGAAGGCACCCCTTATAGTGATTAAGGCGGAAAGGGGCTACCTGATGTGCGGCTACCTTAACACAGAGGTGGCGGAGAAGCTTGGAGACGCCGCCGCGGTTGTGAGGGGTGTTAACACCTTTGATGAGATGCTTGAAAAGGAGGTTTCAGAGGTTACGGGTGCAGCGGAAGCGCTTGGCATAAGGCGCGGGATGAAGGGCGTGGAAGCTCTGGAGAGGATGCTGTGATGAGGTTCGTACTGGGAGTTGTGCTCCTGCTGGTGCTGCTCAGCCCTGTTTATGGAATTGAAATCACAAACTATGTGGCAAGCCTAGAGATAAAGGACACCTATGGAAGGGAGGAAGTAACACTCAGCATCTTCAACAATCAGAACACCACAGTTGCTGAGTTTCGATACCCCTTCTCCGGGAAGCTTAAGAATGTGGTGGTTAAAAGCGGAGAGGAGGCCCTCGACTTCAGGATAGAGGAGAGGGGAGAGCGCTCCTACATCGTAACTGCACTTCCCAGACCTATGCGCTTCGGCGATGCCTATGAAATTACATACCTCTATACACTGGAAAACATCGTCGAAAGGCACGAAAAGATCTATGTGCTAAGCGTAACCCACTCCCTCTTCGCAAATGTTAAGAACTTCAAGTTTACAGTGGCGCTTCCACCTGGCTATGGTGTGGTTGAAAACGGCGTAAGCCCGGAGAGTGAGCCAACCTCAGATGGAAGGAGGGTCATACTCAAGTGGGAGCTCCACGAGCCAATTCCACCGGAATTTAAGGATTTCCGGGTAATTGTTATTTATGAGAAGCTCCTGGAGACAAAAATCCTCTATATCTACATAGCATCGCTCGTACTTGCCGCTGTGGTCATAATGTTTCTCACCTACAAGTATCTGAAGGTGAGGGGGATATCTGTGAGGGCGCTTTTCGACAGGAAGAAGAGGATGGAAGAGAAGATAGAAATCCTCAAGGAGGACGAGCAGAAGATTATGAAGATTATAATAGATAACGACGGAATAGATCAGAGAGATATTGTTAAAATCACAGGTTTTTCCAAAACAAAGGTGAGCAAGATATTATCTGAGCTTGAGAAGAGAGGAGCAATTAGGAAAGAGCAGGTGGGCAGAAGAAACAAGATATATCTTGCAAAGAAGTCGTGAATCTTTATGTGGAAACGTCTGGAAGTGTTATTTTTGATAGCTGCATATGCGCAATTGTGAAAAATAGATATTCGTGGGCATATCCGTGAAAGGAACATAGAGAAACAAAAAGAAACAATAACGGGTTGAGATTGTTCTTATTTTGTGTGCGCATATCAAAGGTTATCAGAAAAATTTTATATCAGCCTTCTGGGACTATTAATAGGTGAGGGATGAGCATGAGGAGGTTTGCCAACACTGCCCAAAAGGTTAGAGCCATACTCGAGGTGTTTAACGGGAGGGAGAAACTTGCAGGCGATGAGATCGCGGCGAGGCTCAAGGAGCGGGGCTATGACGTTAATCCCGGGAACATAAAGATGTTCATCCACTACCACATGCTCTACAAGTATCTGCGCAAGGAATCCAGAAGTGGCAGGAACATATACTTCCTGATAAATTAGGCATAGATTTTTAAACCGCCTCCCTTTTTTCTATTATATGCATCTGAGAAAAGTGCTTGAAGAGCTTGTAGCCGGTAGGCTAAGCCTGGAGGAGGCGGAGAGCAGAATTAAGCTCTTCAGCCTGGAAGAGATATCTGGCCTCTCAAAACTTGACATCAACAGGGAGGCCAGGGCAGGCGCTCCGGAGGCTGTTTTCGGCGAGGGCAAGAGCGCCGGGCAGATAATAAAAATTGCACATAAATTTCTGGAAGTAAGGGGGAGGTGTATAATCACCCGCCTGAATGAGGAGAAGATAAGGGCGCTCAGGAGGGAGTTTAAGGGCGCAGCCAGGGTGGAGGTTTATCCCGACGCCGGGCTGGTGGTGCTCAAGGCAGGGGATTTCAAGCCGCAGAAGACGGGAGGTAAGGTGGCAGTGCTCTGCGCCGGAAGCTCCGACATACCCGCCGCAGAGGAAGCCGAGGTAATTGCGAGGGAGATGGGCTGTGATGTGTGCTCCTTCCGGGACATAGGTGTAGCCGGCATCCACCGCCTCCTGCCGGCGCTTGAGAGGATTGTGAACGAGGACGTTGATGTCGCAATAGTGGCCGCTGGCATGGAGGGGGCGCTTCCCAGCGTTGTCGCCGGGCTGGTGGACATCCCTGTGATAGGCCTGCCTGTTTCCTCAGGCTACGGCATTCACGGCAGGGGTGAGACGGCGCTCTTTGCCATGCTCCAGAGCTGCTCCCCGGGCATGGCTGTGGTCAACATAGACAACGGCTTCGGCGCTGGCATAGTTGCGGCACTCATAGCAAACCGCGCTGCGAAGTTTCGAACCGCAGGCTCTTGCGAATAACTTCACAAAAATCTGCGCCTCGCCTCCTCCGCAATCCTGGCCAGCACCTCGCGCAGGGGCAGGGAGGTGAGCCCGGCGATGCGCTTTGCATCCTCATACTCCGGCTTCAGCGTCACAACCTCGCCCCTGGCATCTATGCCGAGCTTTACCCGCACCTCGCCCTCATAGTCCGAGATTCTCACCCTGATTTTTCTTGTCTCTCTCCGCAGCCTGAAGCGCATACTTATGCGGGAGAACCTCACCCCCAGGGTGCCCAGTTCGCGCATCATAAGCTGAGCAAGTGCCTCCTCCTGCCCGAGAGGAGAAATTACCTGAACCACATAGCCCGGGCGGTTTTTCTTGGCCACAGTGGGTATAATCTGCACATCCAGCGCCCCCGCCCTGAAAAGCTCCCCTACGGCGGAGCCCAGAATTTCCCCGGGCACATCATCCACGCTGGTTTCCAGAAGTGCTATCTGCTCCCTCTCCAGCGAAGGCGCCTCGCACAGGTAGAGCTGGAGCATATTTGGCGCGCCCTCCAGCTCCCTCTCACCGGCACCTCTTCCAACGCCCAGAAGCCTTGCAGCTGGAAGCTCCTCAGAGAACTCCTCCACAAGGCATGCTAGGAGCGCCAGCCCCGTGGGTGTGGCGAGCTCGCCGCTATGCCTCTTCAAAAAGGGCACTGCTTTAGCTCTGAGAATCTCGGCAACCAGCGGGAGGGGCACAGAAAGCTCGCCGTGGGAGGTTTTGACAACCCCAGAGCCCACATTTACAGGGGTGGAGACAACCCTGCAGTCCCTGAAAACCCCCAGCGCATCCAGAAGCGAGGCTGCGCCCAGGATGTCGAAGAGCGTGTCCACACTTCCAAGCTCATGGAGATGTGCATTGCCGCCGTGCACCTGTGCTTCTCCCTCTATAAGGGTCTCCAGGGTTCTTATGGCAAAGTCCTTTGCCTCCCTGCCCATCCGGCATTCTTCGAGGATTTTCTCCATGTAGCCCCTGATATCATCATAGGACAGCCCCTCAAAGTCCTCCCTCACCTTCAGCACCACTCGCCTGCACCTGATACTCTTCCTCTCCACATCCTCAATCTCAAATCCAACCTCTCTGCCAGTCTCAGCACCAATCAGCCTTACAGCCTCCTCCAGGGGCTCCAGGGGGGCACCCAGGTCCAGAAGTGCGCCGATGAACATATCGCCGCTTATTCCTGCGACGCTCGGGTCTATGAGCAGGAGCTTCATGGCTCCTCACCCATGTACTCCATCGCAAGGCTGTGGTAGACTTCAGCATTCTTCCTTATCCCGAGAACCTCCTCTCTGCTCAGCTCCCGCACCACTTTTGCGGGTACACCCAGGATGAGCGAATTCGGCGGGTAGCTCCTGCCCTCTGGCAGCACAGCCCCGGCGCCCACCAGGCAGTTTTCGCCTATGCTGACGCCGTTGAGCACAACAGCACCCATGCCTATGAGGGAGTTGTCCCCGATACTGCACCCGTGGACAGCGCAGCCGTGGGCTATGCTCACAAAGTCGCCCACCTCCACAGGGAAACCCTTTGAAACATGGAGCACTGCGCCGTCCTGCACATTTGAGTACCTGCCTATCCTTATCCCTGCCCTGTCGCCGCGAATCACAGCGTTGTGCCAGACGCTTGAGCAGTCTCCAATCTCCACATCGCCTATGAGCTGAGCCGAGGGCGCGATGAACACCCGCCTGCCCACCCTGGGTGAGGTTCCTCTGAAGCTCATTAGCATGCAATCACTTCCTGAAGCTCGTGAGAAGCTTTGGTCTTTTTCCTATTAAAACCATGTCCTCCACCCTTATGCCAATCTCCCTGTAAACCCCCGGCTCAATTGCAAGCACCATGCCCTCGCGAATCACATCCCTGCGGTTCTGCGCACTCAGGGTGGGAGCCTCATGCACCTCCAGCCCGAGCCCGTGCCCCGTGGAGTGAAGAAAGTACCTCTCAAGGCGGTACTCCCTGAGCACCTCTCTGGCTGCGAGGTCAACCTCTCTGACAGGCGTGCCCGCCACGCATTTTTTAATCGCCGCCTTCTGGGCCTCTATCACAGCCTCGTAGGTCTCCCTGAAGGCATTGCTCTCGGTGAGGGAGAAGGTGCGGGTTATATCGCTTGAGTAGTGCTCAACCTTGGCCCCGAGGTCCACTATAATCGAAGAGGGTTCAACGGGCACCGCCTCTGGTGTGTGGTGGGGCACAGCAGAGTTTTTACCGGAGGCAACAATCACATCGAAGGCCGCATCCGCTTTGCGCTTCAGAAGATACTCCGCCTGCGCAGCAAGCTCTTTCTCACTCCCCGCACCCGCAAGCCTTTCCGCAACCTCCCCCATAACCTTCTCGGCGATTCTCGCAGCAGCTTTTATCCTCCTCACCTCCCCCCTGTCCTTAACCTTTCGCATATCCTCTATGAAGCCCAGGCTGACCACCTGCCTGGATTTAAGGTATCGCTCATAGAATTCATAGCTGGCGTACCCCTTCTCTATACCAACGCGCCTGCCCTTTATCCTTCTGAGCCTCCGTCTGAAGTTTCTGACCACCTCCACCTCCACGCCCGCACCCTCGCTCCGCTTTCCATCCATGGGCGAGACGAGGAGCCTCGGGCTGTCCTGCAGAATGAGTGCCGCAAAGGCCGAGGGATAGAAGCCGGTGAGGTAGTAGATGTTCTGGGGCTTCAGCACTATGCCCGTGCCCACCCTCCTCCTCTTAATCTCCTCAAGGGCAATACCAAGGCGGTCCATATAGGGATAGTTGTCACTGGGGTTTTTATATATAATGAGGAGCTCACCTGAATATCAGCATCGCATCCCCGAAGCTGTAGAAGCGGTACCTGCGCCGAACCGCCTCTGTGTAGGCCCTCATGATGCGCTCCCTGCCTGCGAAGGCGCTCACCAGCATCAGAAGCGTGGAGCAGGGCAGGTGGAAGTTGGTTATCAAGCCAGAGTAGGGCAGCTTAAATTCATACCCCGGGTATATGAAGAGCTCAGTGGCCGAGACGCCCGGGGCAACCCTGCCGTCAGCAAAGGCGCTCTCCAGGGCGCGCACAGTGGTGGTGCCCACAGCAAAGATTCGCCTTCCCTCCTCCAGAGCACTGTTTATCTTCTCAGCCTCCTCGCCCGGTATATCGAAGTGCTCCTCATGCATTCTATGCCTCTCCACCTCCTCCACCTTCACCGGCTGGAAGGTTCCCAGGCCCACGTGGAGGGTTATGAAGGCGAGCTCAACGCCCAGAGAGCGAAGCTCTGTCAGAAGCTCCCGGGTGAAGTGAAAGCCAGCGGTGGGCGCAGCTATACTACCTTCTCTGCTCGCATAAACCGTCTGGTACTCCTCGGGGTTGTCCACCCTCCTCTTTATGTACGGTGGTGTCGGCATCTCCCCAATCCTCCATATTGCCTGCCTGATATCGCCTCCGCTAAAGCGCACCAGCAGCCTGCCCTCACCCTTCTGCTCCACCCTCGCCGAGATTCCGGAAGGAAAGCTTATCTCCGCTCCCGCCCTCAGCCTGCCTTTGAAGAGGCACTCCCACAGGTTCTTCCCAAGCTCCCTCACCAGGAGAAGCTCCACCCTTCCACCGGTGCTCTTCCTTCCCTTAAGGCGGGCAGGAATAACGCGGGAGTTGTTGAAAACAAGCAGGTCCCCCTTCTCCAGATAGCGGGCTAGCTCCCTGAAGATGCGGTGCTCTATCTCATCGCCGCGGAGCACCATGAGCCTCGAGGCATCCCTCTCCCTCAGGGGCTCCTGGGCAATAAGCTCCTTAGGTAAGTGGTAGTCGAAGTCGCTCAGCCTCATAGCCAGCATAGAAGAGATTCACGTGAAAAAAGAGAGGATTCTCTAAAAAGCTATTCCTCTAAAACTGTCACCCGGGTTACATATCCCCCGCATTCGCATTGGTCGACGTACTCTGCCATTATTTTTTCTCCGTACTCCCTTTTGAGTTCCTCAATCAGGGAATCCGGCATCCCCAGTGATGCTGGAGTCACCAGGTTTACAGAGTACCCCGTGGAGGTGCTTTCGATGGCAGCCTTTGCCTCCCGGAGAAGCAGCTCAATATCCTCCTCATACTCTTCGCCCTCTAAATCCAGCGACCAGGAAAAGCGTTTCCTTTCCCGGGGAGGCATATTCCTGCCACCTATTCCAGAGTAATCGCTTCAACCGGACAGCTATCCGCGGCTTCCTCACAGCAGCCAGCGCTGTCGCACTCCTGGGAAATGACCTGACTTTTTCCCTCATCGTCAAGTTTGAAAACCTGAGGACATATTTCCTCACACGCCCCGCACCCTATGCACAGCTCTCGATCCACCTTTGCCTTCATACTGATGTATTAAACTTCAACCTTTAACCCTGTTTCTTCGAACATGTTTAACCAGGTGATTAAAAAGGGACACTAGACATATGAAGTCTCCTTCATGAGCTGAGCGAACGCATAAAAAAAGTTGGCGGATATAGGGGGTTGTTAAATTATTTTTTATATGTAAGGGGCAGATGTTCCAAAAAATTTAAATATTTCTTAACTCAATATACTATGCCATGCTGCCCAAAAGGGTAGGTACCAACTGTCTAGGAGATGGGGAGATGAGTAGGGGGATATGGAATAAATTGGTGATGTTGATTACATTTGCACTCCTTTTTGGACTTGTCCATGCCACCCCCCAGTACTCCCAGGATACCGCGCAGCCGTGTATAATCTGCCATCCCCAGAGCCTTGAAGAGCTGGGGCCTGCTGGAGAATACTACAAGGAAAAGGGGACCCTGAAGGGCTACGGGGAGCTGCCCCGGAAGGAGGAGGAGAAGGTACTTGGAGGAGAATGCACAGTCTGCCATGCCCAGCTCGAGCCAAACCCCAAGCCAAGAGTTCTGGAGGGCGGACCTCCCAATCACAGGTTTGAATTCAAGCACGGACGGGGAAGATTCTGGTGTTTTGCCTGCCACGACCCCGTAAACCGGGACAAGTTGAGACTCCTCAACGGTACCACCATAGACCTTGAGGACTACATTCTCGTCTGCGCCCAGTGCCATGAAGTGCTGTACTATGACTGGCAGGACCGCCTCCACGGGAAATGGGTGGGAAGCTGGAAGAATGGCAAACCGGAAAAAGGTTGCATAGACTGCCACTATCAACACGACCCTGCCTTCAGACCCATTCAACCAGAGAAACCTCCTGAAAAGCCCGCTGAGAGAAAGAAGCTACCCTACTACTCATTGTCTTTCTTCATAGCCATTTCACTGAGCATCGGACTTGCCATATATGCTGCTTGGAGGTAATGGGATGGTTGACAAAAGCAGGAGGAATTTCCTGAAAAAGGCGGCCACTGGTGCAACAGCCGCGGTTATACCTTTCTCCACTGTGCGCATCCCGGTATTTGACGTGACGCTGGATGAGCTCTTCCAGAAACACTACCAAAAAATGAGTGAAGAAGAGAAACAGCGTGTAATAGAGCGACTTGAGAAGGAGTACAAGGAGGAGTATGGCGTCGATGCCAGAATAAAAACCACCCCTCCAATGAAGGGGGTTGTATTTGGTTTTGCTCTGGACATAAAGAAATGCATCGGTTGCAGACGGTGCGTCTACGCCTGCATGAAGGAAAACAACTGTTCGCGACCCTCTCCCACTGACCCCACCAAAGAAGAAAAACAGTGGATCAGGGTAATTGCCCTGGAGAAGTATGAAATACATCCCGGCACGAAACGCACTGGCATAGGAACAGAATTTGGCGATGTAAAGGCAGGCATAGACATTGAGACGAGTGAGCACTACTACAACCCTGAGAAGGTGCCCGAGAAGGACAAGTTCTACATGCCTGTGCAGTGTCAGCAGTGTGAGAAGCCTCCCTGTGTCAAGGTCTGTCCTGTCCAGGCCACATGGAAGGAACCGGATGGCATAATCGTAATAGACTACAACTGGTGCATCGGGTGTAAATACTGCCTCAGCGCCTGTCCCTACTGGGCTAGGCGCTTTAACTACACCCATCCCTACATACCCAAAAATGAGATCAACCCCGACATGCACTACCTGGGCAACCGCCCACGCCCTCACGAGGTTGCAGAGAAGTGTACCTTCTGCATACAACGTACCCGTGAGGGACGCTACCCTGCCTGCGTGGAAATATGCCCCACCGGGGCCAGGAAGTTCGGCAATCTCTTAGACCCGGAGAGTGAGGTGAGGAAGGTGCTGGCCAAAAAGCGAGTCTTCCGGCTGAAAGAGGAGCTCGGCACCAACCCCAAATTCTTCTACTTCATGTGGTGATTGAGATGATTAATCTACTAAAAAAGCTGGTGCACTTCGTGATAATCTCTATAAAACTTTCTCTTTCTGGCAGCAGAAAGTACCATGCCTGGCTGGCGAGTCTGGTTATAATATTGCTCTTCGGGCTCTACACCTACTATTACCAGCTCAAGTATGGAATTATTATCACTGGGGCCACCGACCAGACGAACTGGGGACTTTACATAGCCAACTTCCCCTTCTTCGTCGGGGTTGCAGCCGGTGCTGTGATGATTGTTCTTCCGGCCTATCTGTACAAGTATAAAGAGTTCAAGCATATCACCATTTTCGGGGAGCTTCTGGCAGTTTCTGCGGTTATCGTCTCCCTGGCTTGCGTACTGGCTATGCTGGGAAGAATAGAGAGGTTATGGCACATCTTTCCCTTCGTTGGCACCCCCCACTGGCCCCAGTCCATGCTCCCCTGGGATGTGATAGTACTCAACGGTTACCTTTTCCTCAACATGCTCATCCCGGGTTATATACTCTACAAGAAGTACTACAATGAACCATTGAAGAAGTGGATCTACTTCTTTATTTTGCTGTCCATCCCATGGGCTATCAGTATTCATACGGTTACGGCTTTTATAATCGGCGTCATTCCGGCAAGGCCCTTCTGGCACACGGCACTTATGGCACCCCGCTTCCTCGCGACCGCATTCACCGTTGGACCTGCGACAATGATAGTCGTACTCCAGATAATTCGCAAGTATTATAACAGCCTGCCTAGAGATAGATTGATAAGTGATAGGGGGCTCTTCACCCTGGCCCATATGGCTTTAATAGCCCTCCTGGTCAACCTGTTCTTTTTGGGTTCTGAGATTGTCACTATAGGCTACACCACAACCTCCCACCTGGCGCCCCTCAAGTATCTGCTTGTGGGGCTGGAGAAGGATGGGGTGGTCTATAATATTCTCACGCCTTACATGTGGGTGGGAATAATTCTGCAGGTGATTGCGGCGGTTCTGCTGCTCTTCCCCAAGACGCGCAAGAACTTCACCACCCTTAACATAGCATGCATCTTTGTAATCCTGGGCATCCTGATAGAGAAGGGCTTAATCCTCGTAATCGCCGGCTTCGTGCCCACACCTCTGGGTGAGGTATATGAGTATCACTTCACCCTGCCGGAAATAGCGGTAACTCTTGGCATATGGGCTCTGGGCACCTTAATCTGGACTCTTCTCCTAAAAGCGGCCATTGCCATAGAATCCGGGGAAGTCAGACATTCTTCCAAGTAAAACACCTTCACATTTTTTCCCACTTTTAAGACTGTTAAATTTTTATTTTATTGTGTCCCTGGCGAGGTGGCAATCCAGCGAGCCCTACCTGGCGAGGAAATCATCAAAAATTTTAAATAGTTATACTATGGAAGTAGGGTAGACTTCTGTATGCACACCGTTAAATTTAAATAATAATTCAACAAGGAGCCATGGACTATGAGCAGGAAAGTGTGGAGTAAATTAGTGGTGTTGATTACACTTACCCTTCTTTTTGGACTTGTCTATGCCACCCCTCAGTTTTCGCAAGATACTGCACAGCCGTGTATCATCTGCCACCCCCAGACCCTCAAAGAGCTGGGGCCTGCTGGAGAATACTACAAGGAAAAGGGGACTCTGGAGGGCTACGGTGAGCTGCCCAGAGAGGTAAGGAAGGTACTTGGAGGAGAGTGCACAGTCTGTCATGCCCAGCTCAAGCCAAACCCCAAGCCAAGGTCTCTGGAGGGCGGGCCCACATCCCCCAACCACAGGTTTGAACTCAAGCACGGAGGAGGACAATTCTGGTGTTTTGGGTGTCATGACCCCACAAACAGGGACAAATTGAGGCTTGTAGACGGCACCACTATAGATTTTGAGGATTCCATTCTTCTCTGCTCCCAGTGCCATGCAATAGTTTATGACGACTGGAAGAAACGTATTCACGGCAAGTGGATGGGCTCATGGAAAGAAGGGAAACCGGCAGAAATCTGTGTGGACTGCCACAACCCTCATGATCCTGTCTTTGGAAAACTGGTCCCTGAGCCTGCCCCGGAGAAACCACCCACTTCGCCAACTTTTAAAAACTACAATATATACGCCCTGCTGGTACTGCTTGCATCCCTAGCCCTGGCGATTTTCAGTGTCTGGAAGTGATAGAAATGGGAAGGATAGATAATGGCAGGAGAAAGTTTCTGAAAGGTCTTGGTGGTAGTTTAGCCCTCGTCGCTGTGCCTTTTAACAAGGTCCCCATCTTCGACGTGACACTGGAGGAACTTTTCCAGAAGCATTACAAGGAGATGAGCCCTGAGGAGAAGGAGGAGGTAATTCAGCGCATTGAGGAAAGCATCAGGCAGAAGTTTGGAAGAGACGACATAGAGGTGAACACCACTGAGCCTACGCATGGGGTGGTTTTCGGCTATGCACTGAACATAAGAAAGTGCATCGGTTGCAGGCGCTGTGTCTATGCCTGTATGAAGGAAAACAACCAGTCCAGACATGACCCCAAAAATCCTGCCAAGTCCCAGATTCAGTGGATAAGGGTTATTGAGCTTCCAAAATTCAAAATTGAGCCAGGTGAAGAGGCCAGAGACTTCAGGACTGCATTCGGCAAGGTAGAAACCGGAATAAATCTGGAGGAAAATGAGCACTACTACAGCCCCGAGCACGTACCCGAGGAAGATAAGTTTTATGTTCCTATCCAGTGTCAGCAGTGCGAGCGTCCGCCCTGTGTAAAGGTTTGCCCCACCAAGGCCACCTGGAAGGAACTGGACGGTATAATTGTAATAGACTACAACTGGTGTATAGGCTGCAGGTTCTGCATGGCAGCATGTCCCTACTGGGCGAGACGTTTTAACTGGACCGACCCCTATCTGCCCAAGGAGGAGTTGAATCCCCACATGCACTACCTGGGCAACAGACCCCGAATGCGCGGTGTGGTGGAAAAGTGCACCTTCTGCGTACAGCGCACCCGAAAGGGACGCTACCCCGCCTGCGTGGAGGCGTGTCCGGTGGGAGCCAGAAAGTTCGGCAATCTCCTAGACCCGAAGAGTGAGGTCAGACTGATAATAGATGAGAAGAGGGTTTTCCGGCTGAAAGAAGGGCTCGGTACCAACCCCAAATTCTTCTACTTTATGGATTGAGGCGATAACCATGAATCGAGTGGAAAAGCTGGTCTGGTTTGCTTTAACCTCTGTCAAAGTGGCTCTGACTGGAAGTCCCAGGTACTACGCCTGGCTGTTGAGCCTTCTGCTGATAGTAATATTTGGAGCCCTTACCTACATTCAGCAGTTGAAGATGGGGTTGATAGTCACCTCCATGAGGGACCAGGTCTCCTGGGGCAGCTACATCTCCAACTTCACCTTCCTTGTGGGAGTAGCGGCAGCGGCGGTGATGATAGTTATACCCGCCTACCTCTATAATAAGAAGGATTTCCAGCACATTACCATCTTTGGAGAGCTTCTCGCCGTTGGCGCTCTGGTGATGTGCCTCAGCTTTGTGCTGATTGACCTGGGAAGAATAGACAGGGCCTTTCATCTGCTGCCCATAGTGGGCACCCCCAACTGGCCCCAGTCATTACTCACCTGGGACGTGATTGTGCTCAACGGCTATCTGTTCCTCAATCTGCTTATTCCCGGCTATATGCTATACAAGAAGTTCTACGGAGAAGAGCCCAAGAAGTGGATTTATATCTTCATACTGATTTCTATACCCTGGGCAATAAGCATCCACACTGTAACCGCCTTCCTTTACGGAGGTCTGGCTGCAACCGCCTTCTGGAACACTGCCCTTCTGGCTCCCCGCTTCTTGGCCAGTGCCTTTACCGCCGGACCTGCTCTGATTATAATCATTCTACAGGTGGTAAGGCGGTTTTCCTGTGTGGGTCAGAAAGGCTGTCCTCTGGTTGTTCGAACTGATACGATTTTCAAGCTGGCCAACATAGTACTCATAGCCATGATAGTAAACCTCTTCTTCCTGGCTTCAGAGGTCTACACCATAGGGTATGCGGGGACCTCCCACCTCGCCCCTCTGAAGTATCTCTTCTTTGGTCTGACCCGTGAAGGGGTGACATACAATGTACTCACCCCCTACTTCTGGACTGCGATATTCTTTAATGTGATTGCTGCGATTTTACTGCTAATCCCCAAGACCAGATACAACTTGGCCACCCTGAATATCGCGGCCTTCCTGGCCTTTACGGGCATATGGATAGAGAAGGGCATGGGCCTTGTTATCCCCGGCTTCATACCCACCACAATAGGTGAGATATGGGAGTACTACCCCACAGTGCCCGAGATAATGATAACCCTCGGTGTGTGGGCACTGGGATTCCTGATATATACACTCCTCCTCAAGATTGCATTGGCAATAGAGGCCGAGGAAGTAAAACATCCCAGCACCGAAGAGTGGGAGAAGCTTAAGGCGCACTGAGCGCCGTCCTTTTTTCTTTTACCAGTCTGAAATGGCCTCCTCCACAGCGTTGAGCCACTGCTTCACGGCGCTGCGCAGGGTCTTTTTTACCTCTTCCTTGGGCACCGCCTCGTAGAGGAAAGCTCTTCCCCTCTCCCGCGAGACCACCCTGCGGTAGGCCAGGCCATAGCCCACCAGGTTCTGAAGGGCCCTCTGTACAAGGCTCCGGCTCTTGCCGATGCGCTCACTTAACTGAGCAGGCGTGCCGGGAGCCTTTAGCAGCTCAAAGTAGAGCTCTGATTCCAGAGGGCGAAGGCCAAGGAGGCACTGCATAACAACATCGACACTTGGTTTGCCGGAGCATATCAGACTTCTTGCTTCCATCATGGTAAAACCTTCCTGCTATATGTTCAGATTTGTTGAACATGTTACAATATATTTAAACTGATGTTCAACTGCAAAGGATATATAATTATCGCAGGTGCTTCCAGCGCTGAGCTATGGCTAATGGTTGCAACCCCGAGGTGACTGCAATGGATGAGATCGAGGAGATAAAGAGGAAGAAGCTTGAGAAGATGCTTATGCGCTCTTCACAGCCAAAGGTGGAATATCCCTCCTCGCCAGTGCATGTGGACGAGGGCAAGCTGGCAGAGACTGTGCAGAGGTACCCCCTGGTGCTGGTGGACTTCTACGCCGACTGGTGTCAGCCATGTAAAGTACTCGCGCCCATAATCGACGAGCTCGCCGCAGAGCTCAAGGGCAAAGTGGTGTTTGCAAAGCTCAACGTCGACCAGAATCCCAGGGCGGCGATGGAGTACCAGGCGATGAGCATACCGACGCTTGTGCTCTTCAGGAAGGGCAGGGTTGTTGACCGCATTGTAGGAGCGATACCAAAGCAGGCACTGCTCGCGAGACTGAGGCGCTTTCTGGAATAGCCTCACCAAATGAAGGCTTCAAAAAATTGCTGAAGCCTCTTGTATCTCTAGGGGTATGGTTAATATATCACCCTACCCAACTTAAATTATGCGCTTCCTGCCCTTCTACAAGGTGAGCGCCTTCTCCAGGAGGCCCTATGCAGGCAACCCGGCTGGGGTTGTGCTCAACGCAGAGTCGCTTGGCCACGAAGCCCTGCTCACCATCGCGAGGGATGCCAACCTGACGGAGACCTGCTTCCTCTCCTCCTCAAAGAAGGCAGACTTTAAGGCGAGGTACTTCACCCCGACGCAGGAGGTGCCCCTCTGCGGCCACGCCACCATCGCGGGCATGCACGTGCTTGCTGAGAGGGGGACAATAAAAGTCGAAGATGGGGCGACGCTTACCCTCGAGACCAATGCGGGCGTGCTTGACGTAGAGGTGGAAAGGCAAGGCGATGATTTCTTAATCTGGCTCACCCAGGCAGAGCCGGAATTTTCCTCGGCCGGTATCACAAGGAGTGAGGCGGCGGCGCTGCTCGGGCTGGAGGAGAAGCATCTGGGCTCCCTACCAGTAGAGGTTGCCTCCACAGGCTTGCCCGCGCTGCTTGTGCACCTCCCGCATAAGGAAGAGCTTCTGAAGCTGAAGCCTGACTTTGAGGGAATCGCCCGGGTATGCGCCAGAGCGAGGGCAGCCGGAATCTACGCCTTCTACCTCAGCGGCAACAAAGCTGAGGCAAGGTTCTTTGCACCCCTCTGTGGTATAGACGAGGACCCCGTCACAGGCACCGCCGCGGGAGCACTGCTCGCATATCTGCTGCGCCACAGGGCGCTCAGGAGCAGGAAACTGGTGATATCCCAGGGTGCCGCTCTGGGAAGGGAGGGGAAAATCTATGCAGAGGCGCGCGAAGAGGAGGTAAGGGTGGGCGGCTATGCTTCCACCTTCCTGCGCGGAGAAATCCTTGTGCCATGATGTTCCAATTTTGTCATCGTCGTCACTTTGTGCCCCTCGGTTGGTGACGATGATGAAGGAGTTTATTTCCAAGGTGGTTGAGGGCAAGGACCTGAGCGAAGAAGAGGCAGCGCAGGCTATGAAGCTCATAATGGGCGGGGATGCGACGCCTGCGCAGATTGCCAGCTTTCTCACGGCGCTGCGCATCAAGGGCGAGACGATCACAGAGATCACCGCCTTTGCGGGTGTAATGCGGGAATTTGCGGCGAGAATTAACCCCCGCGTGGATGGAAGGCTCGTGGACACCTGCGGCACAGGCGGAGATAGGGTAAAGACCTTCAATATCTCCACCATCGCTGCCTTCGTTGTCGCGGGTGCGGGCGTGGCGATAGCCAAGCACGGCAATCGGAGCGTCACCTCGAAGGCGGGGAGTGCGGATCTGCTGGAGGCACTGGGCGTAAACCTTAACCTCCCGCCGGAGCGGGTGGAGAAGATTATAGAGAGCGTGGGCATAGGCTTTATGTTCGCCCCCGCCTTCCACGGGGCGATGAAGTATGCGATAGGTCCCAGGAAGGAGATAGGCATCCGCACTGTTTTCAATGTCCTGGGTCCGCTCACAAATCCTGCGAATGCCCAGGCGCAGGTTCTGGGGGTGTTCGACTCGGTGCTGGTGGAGCCCATCGCCAAGGTACTCGGTCGCCTAGGTGTGGAGCATGCGCTGGTGGTGCACGGCCTCGAGGGCCTGGATGAGATCTCCACCTGCGGCGAGACCCTGGTGGGGGAGCTGAAAGATGGCGAGGTTGAGACCTACTCGATTTCGCCGGAGGACTTCGGAATAAGGCGCGCTCGCAGGGAGGAACTCTCTGGTAGGGATGCGCAGGGCAACGCCGCCATAGCGAGGGCGCTGCTGGAGGAGAAGGAGGCTGGCGCAAGGCGCGACATCGTGGTGCTGAACGCGGCGGCGGGCATCTACGTGGGCGGCAGGGCAAGGAGCATAGACTCGGCGATAAGCATCGCCGAGAAGAGCATAGACTCGGGAAGAGCGTACGAGAAGCTTCTCGCCCTTGTGGAGGCGAGCAGGAGTTAGTTTCTTTTCCGACGGGAATTTCCGCCCTGCCTTCGGAGCTGAAGGCATGGTCAAGGTAAAGATATGCGGCAACACCAGCGTAGCCGATGTGGAGCTGGTCTCAGAGCTGGGCGCTGACTTCGCGGGCTTTATAGTTGAGGTGCCCGTAGATACGCCCCGCAGGATAAGCCTCGACGAGGCGGAGAGGATAATGGAGGAGATGCCCTTCACCACCGGCGGCGTCATGGTTATTATGCCCAAGAGCGTTGAGGAGGCGCTCAACATGTACCTAGCGGTGCGTCCGGATTTTCTGCAGTTACATGGCGATGAGTCTCCAAAGTTTGTGCGGGAGCTCCGCAGCCTGGTGTCGTGCAACATAATAAAAACCATCCACGTAAAGGGCGAGGAGAGCATTGCCCAGGCGAGACGCTACGTCAACTACGTGGATGCGATACTCCTGGACACACCCTCTCCACAGCGAGGCGGCTCTGGTAAGGCCCACAACTGGGAGGTTTCGCGAAAAATAGTGGAGAGCATATCAAAGCCGGTGATACTTGCGGGCGGTCTTACCCCGGAGAACGTCGCCGAAGCTATTCGCATCGTGAAGCCCTACGCCGTCGACGTCTCCAGCGGCGTGGAGGCGGAGCCCGGGAAGAAGGACCCTGAGAAGGTGAGGCAGTTTATAGCCCGCGCTAAAGGGGTTGAGTGAGTTAAGCCTATATAGCAACAGCGCCAAATTATCTCCATGAGGGACCTCTTCTCCTTCCTGCCCGAGGAGCGCATTCTTGTGGATAAGGAGGACCTGCTCCTCTACTCCTACGACGCAACTCCCGCCGGGAGGAGGTATCCTATCGCCGTGGTGAGGCCGGAGAGTAAAGAGGAGGTTGTGGAGGTGGTTAAAGCTGCCACACGGGAGGGGCTCAGCTTAGTCGCCCGCGGTGCCGGCACCAGCCTGAGCGGCGCGCCCCTGCCCTGCGAGGGCTGCGTTGTGGTGGACTTCACACTCATGGACCGCATTCTCGAGGTGGACGAAGCTAACTCCTTCGTCGCCGCTCAGCCGGGCGTGGTGTACGAGGAGCTCAATCGCAAGCTTGCTGAACACGGGCTCTTTTTCCCTCCCGACCCGGGGAGCGGGAGCGTGTGCACCCTCGGGGGAATGGTGGCAATGAACAGCTCAGGCATTCGCGCGGTGAAGTACGGAACCACGCGGGACTACGTGGCCTCGCTGGAGGTTGTGCTTGCCAATGGCGAGGTTGTAAAGCTTGGCGGAAGGTACAGGAAGAGCGCCTCTGGCTACGATTTAAAGAGCCTCTTCGTGGGCAGCGAGGGCACGCTGGGGCTATTCACCGAGATAGGGCTGCGCGTTATACCAAAGCCCACCCGGCATGCAGCCATGATCGCGAGCTTTGACGACTTTGAAAGGGCCGCGAAGGCTATAACCAAGGTGATGGCAGAGCGTCTTGATATAGCGGTGCTTGAGATTATGGACTCGAGGGTTGTGGAGGCTGTGGAGAGCTTCTCGGGCTTATCCCTCGGCTCTGCCGAAGCTCTAGTATTAGCCGAGGTTGAGGGTTTCGATGCCGGCGTTGAAGAGGAGATTCGCAGGGTTGCGCAGGTTTTCGCTAAGGCAGGGGCGAAGGTAGAGCTTGCTTCCGACGAGGCGGAGATCGCCCGCATGTGGAAGGCGAGAAAGGCAGCACTGCCTTCGCTTGCTCGCATAGCGAGCGGGCTTTTGCTGGAGGATATCACTGTGCCCGTCTCAGCGCTGCCTGAGATGATGCGTAGAATCCACGCGCTGGCGGCGAAGCACGGCGTTAGGATAGCCACCTTCGGTCACGCTGGCGATGGCAACCTGCATCCCACATTCCTAGCAGATACCGAGGAGGAGATGCGCAGGGTGCGAGAAGCGATAGAAGAGCTGTTCAGGGAGTGCCTCTCTCTCGGTGGCACCCTCACCGGGGAGCACGGGATTGGGATAGAGAAGCGCCCCTACCTCGAGCTGGAGCACGGCGGCGCTGCACGGATGATGCGGGAGATAAAGCGCGCCCTCGACCCGCGCGGAATCTTCAATCCGGGGAAGATTTTTTAAGCTACTTAGTTAACATAAATAATTAGGTGTAATTTTGAATTAAAACGGTGAAGAAAAATGAAGAAATCCATCACAGAAATAAAAAACATACTTAAAAAACATGAATCTAAACTTAAAAAGGAGTATAGAATCAAAAAAATTAGTATCTTCGGATCATATGTGAGAGACCAGCAAAGAGATACGAGCGACATCGATATAATTGTTGAGTTCGAGGAAATCCCCGACTTATTAGAATTTGTGAGACTGGAAGAGTATTTGAAAAAAATCCTGGGGATAAAAGTTGACTTGGTAACAAAAGAATCCATTAGCCCGTACATTAAAAAGTATATAGAAGGAGAGGTTATACCCATATGAAAAAACCAACACCTTATCTCATGCATATTTTTTAAAAGAAACCGAAAAATAAGAGCGAGAGGTCCTGCCATGAAGAAGAGGCTCCTCCTGCACGTATGCTGCGCTCCCGACGCGACGGTGCCCTACCTGCGCCTGAAGGAGGGGTATGAGATAATCGCCTTCTTCTACAACCCCAACATCCATCCCCGCGAAGAGTACGAGAAGCGCCTTTGCGAGGCAGAGAAGCTGGCAAAGCTCTGGGACTTCCCTCTAATTGTCGGGGAGTACGACGCAGAGCGCTGGTTCAGCGCAGTTCGTGGTCTCGAGGAGGAGCCAGAGGGAGGGAAGCGCTGCGAGGTGTGCTACGCTTTTAGGCTGGAGGAGAGCGCCAGGCTTGCGGAGGAGCTCGGCTGCGATGTCTTTGCCACCACGCTCACAATAAGCCCCCACAAGAGGGCCGAGAAGATAAACGCCTTAGGTAAGGACGCCGCCAGCAGGCACGGAGTCGCCTACCTGGAGTCCAACTTCAAGAAAAAAGAGGGCTTCAAGGAGAGCATTAGACTGAGCAGGGAGCTGAATCTCTACCGGCAGACCTACTGCGGGTGCAGGTATTCGATGAGGTAGCTACTCCACAATGGTGGTATTCCATGGGAAAGAGCCGAACTGCACAACCGCGCCAGGGGTAACATCGTGGCGGACTGCTATCCTATCGCCGCTCACTGAAACAACTGTGGAGTTCCAGGGGAAGCCAAGATTTACAGTGTCCCCTGTCTTAAGCATAACCTCCAGCGTAACATTCACCCCGGCATCGCTAATCCTCGCCTTGACGTCCTTCATCAACTCAATAACCTCCCCATCCTCTACCGGACCCATGATTGCTTCGTACTCCTCCTTTGGTACCTCAATAAAGCGCCTCAGATACTCCACGCGGGGAATCTCATAATCTATCGGGTACGCCACTATAAGGCTTGGGTTCACCTCTCCGTAGGCCTCCTCAGGGGGCAGGGTGACCGTCTTGGTCTCATTTACCCTCATCCCAAGCACAGCATTTTCAAAACCGGAGATAACCTCACCTTCGCCGAGGGTGAAGGTGATTGGCTCATAACTCTCCCTGCGGGTGAATAAGTCCATCTTTGGTATACTCTCATCCCTCGCTACCTCCTCTATGGAGGTGTCAAACAGCTCACCATTATCCAGCTTCCCGATGTAGTCTACATACACCGCATCCCCCTCCTGCGCAACCTCTGCGGGAGTGCCGTCACGGGAGATATTGAGAAGGGTGATGGTAAAGACCAGTGTCTTACCCGCAAGCGGGGGGTTCTGGTCTATGAAGGCGTGGGTGCCATTGGTGTAAACCCTCACCATACCGGATGCTGTAAGCAGTGTGGTATTCTCCACATTGTGGTGAATCCTTATGGGAGGCAGAGAGAGTTCAGAATCTGGAACCTCCTGCACCGGCGCCTCCTCCTCAGAACTTGAGCCAAAGAAGTTGAAAACCACGCCGCTTGCCAGGGTCCCCCCCACCATTATAATAACAAGGAACCATATCCAGAGACGTATGTTCTTTTCTGGTTTTTCTTTGCCTTTCATTGGACAAGGTTGTACCACCGATATTTATATAGTTTTGCCCGATTAACCCTGTTTGCACGCCCTCGTATATATCCTAACCACCTCCTCCACCACCTCTTCCACGCTTAGCTTACTGGTGTCCACACTGTAGTCGTGGTTCGCATAGTAGGAGGAGCGCTGCTTCAGGAGCTCCCTTATCCTCGCCAGAGGCTGAGCAACACGCAGCAATGGTCGCGAGGTATCGCCGCGAAGGCGCTGGTATACAACCTCCGGCTCTGCGTGGAGGTACACCACCACACCCTTCCTGCGGAGGTTGGAGATGTTCTCCTCATTGAGCACCACGCCGCCGCCGGTTACAATTACACAGCCTTCAAGCTCTGAAACCTCCTCAACAACCTGCCGCTCCAGCTCGCGGAAGTACGCCTCCCCGTACTTCTGGAAAATTTCGGATATCTTCATTCCCGCACGCTTCTCTATCTCCTCATCCGTATCTATGAAGCGCAGACCAAGCTTCTCTGCGGCGGCCCTGCCAATGGTGCTCTTTCCGGCACCCATGAAACCTGTGAGCACGAGGTTTTTCTTCATGGCCCCACCTTTTGCAGCCCATCCAAGGGTAACCAGGGTAAAGCTTTATATCAAAGCATGCTAAATATTAGCATGGTCAAGGTTGCGATAATCGGCGGCAGCGGCGAATTCGGCAGACTCTTTGCTCGCATTTTTGCAGAAGAGGGGCATGAGGTTTTAATAACGGGAAGAGATGCCGCCAAAGGCGAGCACGTGGCGCGGGAGATAGGTGTGCGCTTCTCCCGGGACAATATCGCCGCCGCAAAATGGGCGGATATCGTGATAATAAGCGTATACATAGACAACACCGTGGAGGTTATAGAGCAGGTGGCCCCACAGGTGCGCGAGGGCGCGCTGCTCATGGACTTCACCAGCGTAAAGGTTGAGCCCTGCAGGGCAATGCTCGCCCATGCAAAATCCGGGGTGGAGATTATAGGCACCCACCCCATGTTCGGCCCCCGCGTCAAGAGCTTCGAGGGGCAGGTTTTTGTTCTGACGCCGCTTCGCGGCGAGAGGTGGAAACGCTGGCTTCTAGACTGGCTGGAGAGGCACAAGGCCAGGGTGATAATAACCACTCCTGAGGAGCACGACAGGATAATGAGCGTTGTGCAGTGCCTGACCCACTTCACCTACATAAGCGTCGCCGCAACGCTGCGTGAGCTGGACATAGACGTGAAGTACTCCCGCCGCTTCGCCTCGCCAATCTACGAGCTGATGCTGGACCTGATAGCGCGCATAGTGGGGCAGAATCCCCACCTCTATGCGAGCATTCAGATGCACAACCCCCTGGCAACGAGTGTTCACGACGCCTTTATAGCCCAGGCTTCGAGGCTCAAAGAGATAGTCGCCAGAAAAGATAAGCACGCCTTTGTTGAGCTCATGGGCAGGGCAGCACGGCATATGGGCGACGTCGAGGCTGCGATGGGGCGCAGCGACAAGGCAATACACGCGCTGAGCGAGGAGCTCAAAAAGCTCAAGGCAAGTGTGGGTAAGGAGGTGGCGCTCCGCCACATCTACTCCGGGGCGGTGCATGCAGGCAGGGTGCTGGAGGTTGACCCCGAGAAGGTGACCCTGCTGGAGGGCAAGAAGAAGATAACCCTTAAAATAGCCAACATCGAGCTTCTGCCGGAGGAGGAGATTATCCGCTGGAAGGCTGAGCATCTGCCAAAGGAGAAGCGCGACTTCTCTGTGGTGCTGCCGGAGAGCGCCGACGAAGACCTCATCTCCTCGCTGCTCCGCAGGCACCTGCAGGGCGTGCTAACCTGCGATGTTATAGACGTCTACCGCGGAAAGCAGATTCCGCGGGGGATGAAAAGCATCACCTTCCGCGTGGTTGCCGTTGACCTGGATTTCAGTCAGGTTGAGAGTTTTCTCCGCGGCATCGGCGGCAGGCTAAGATGACTTCCTTCTCCTCTCCTTGATGTGGTTCTCCACCATGCCGAAGATGATAAAGAGCAGGAGAAGAAGGATAATAACTCTTGTAAGGCCGTACTTCGCCGCAAACTCTGTGAATATCACCTTCACCCAGCCAACCTTTGGTATCCACAGCACCACCTTGCCCTTGATGTTGTTCTCACTCACGGGTGGGGCGAGCATAATGCGGGGATCCTGGTCCGGGTAGGGATTGGTGAGGTTGTTGTCCCCCTTGGTGTAGAAGAAGCGCTCCCCATTTATCTCCTCAACGGCTACAACGCGGTGCACCACAGGGATGTGCTTGAAGGGGTTGTAGTAGACTATTATGTCCCCAACCTTTATATCCCCGGGCTCCACGCCCCTGATAACCACCAGGTCGCCCTTGCTGAAGGTGGGCTCCATGCTGCTGCTCACAACCGCCATGACCGGCTTCTCGGCTCCCAGCACCATGCCCAGGCCGAAGTTTAGAGCAACGGCGAGGATGAGGCCTATTACGACGTACCTGAAGGTGTCAGTCAGCTCGCCCTTTATGTCCATCAGTGCTCTACGGCAAATGTATTCTCTGAATAGATATTTAGAATCTGATGCACCGAACAGGAGGATTTTGACAGTGCCAGGTGAGG
>NZ_JBPMGE010000020.1:0-22979 GCF_054014795.1 Candidatus Pyrohabitans sp.
TCCTGCTGCTTGCTGTAGAGGCTGTTCAATTCGCTGACGACTCTGTCAAGCTCTTTACTCTTCTTCTCTATCGCTTTGCGCAACTCCTCATAAGCTGCCAGCTCGTCAGGTGTCATGTGTTCTTTTATGTTCTGCATGGGCTTCCCCTCTTCCTGAGGTATGCTTCTATTCTGTATGTCTCAACGCGCTCACTCCCTGCCTCGTAGATGCTGATGAGCTTGCTCTCAAACTTTGTCCCACATGCGGGACAGATCAGCCCATTTCGCTCTGTAAGTAATTCGGTTCCGCAGTTCATGCAGAACAATTCAAGCCCTCCTTTTCAGTTCTTCAAGGTACTCGCCCAACCTGCGCTCCTTTTCGCGCTTTATCATTTGATGCAGCTCTGTAAGCCCAGAGTCTGGAAGCTCCGCCAGGTACTGCCTTAGAAGGTTCTTCAAAAACGACTTATAAGCTTCTAAATCCCGACTATGTAAACACCTCGCGCATACAGGGCTCACCTGATGCCGATAAACCAGGGTCGTGAAATCGTGGCATGAGTAGTCCTCTTTTACTTTCTTTTCGTGTTTTTTGCACCATAACAATGTGTTTCCGCTCATTTCGCCTCCAACTCCTTTCTCCTTTTAATCTCCCGGCTCAAAGTCTGCTGGCACTTAAACAGTTGCCTCTCTAGCTGCTTTGCCCGCTCCATCCACTTGTTGCGCTTTCTGAGCTCCACGTTCTCCCGCTTCAGCTTCTTGATCTCCTCCTTGAGCTCCCTCACTGCCTGGCTCTTCATCCATGCATTTCTCAGCTCGCACTTCTGGCACTCCAGGCGCTTGAGCGCCTTCGCCACCGCGTCGGCTGTCTCACGTGTTATCATGTTTTCGCCTCACGTGTCTGCCTATCCTGATTTTGCGGATTGGGAGCTTCTGAGTCTTCATGAAGACTTTCCTGCTATGGTGGTAGTTCGCCCGCGCGAAGTCTTTGCGTCTGAGAAGCTCGACGGCAGCGAAGATTCTATACCGCTCTTCTCTGATTCTGAGGGGGTATCTCAGCGGCTCTATCTTCGCTTCAAAGTATTCGATGATTGCTTTTCCTACGTCGAGAAGCGCCTTGATTGCGTAGATTTCAGCGATGCTCATGTCAGCCCCATCTCCCTCCTGCACCTCTCGCAGCTTCCAACCGGCTCACCGCAGAAGTTGCAGATAGGGCGCTCTTGCTTTAACCGTGCCCGTCTCAGTAAGTCTCTTAACTTCTCAAGCTGCCGCTCCTGCTTGGTGAGCCTGCGCCTTTTACTCCTTGCCATCTTCCTCACCGGATTTCAGTAGCTTTTTCGCCATCTCCTCAGCCTGTTTCTTCGTTGCTTCCTTCTCTCTGAAGTACACGTCTTTCTGCTTCTCCAGCATGCGGTAGGCAAGCTTTGAGAGTTCCAGGTGCTCTATCTCGGGGTCTTTGCCTTGTGATACCTCAGCCTCAAGATTTATGCTGAAGGTGACCGGCTCAAAGCGCGATTCCTGCAGTTTCTTCGCGTATCCGACTGAAATCTTAGTTATCTTCATTGTCTCCACCCTGTAATTTTCCTGCTTCTGTGAGGAGTTCAGCGAGTCTTTTTAGCTTCCTCCCCTTCTCCTGCGTGTACAAATCGGCGTTGAATGATGGATTTTTGTTTCCTTCAATGCGCAAAGCGATTTTTATCTCTTCTAGCATGATTTCAACGTCTACGAGTTCTTCAATCAATTTGAATGTGTTTGCCTGTCCTCTGAAGCCCTTGCTTATCACGTGTGTTAGTTCGGCCATTTCTTCTATAAGCATGAGAAGCTGGGACTCTATACCCCACTTCTCAATTGCCATCCTGTACAGCTTTTCCTCCTGCATTGCTACCACCCTGCTATCACTCCCTCAAGTCTGCGCTCAAAACGCCTTGTCAGAGGGTTGTAGATTGTTGTGATCTCTGCGCAGCGTGATAGCCTGCGCGCATAGTTCTCCTCGCATGCTTTCTTATTGAGAACCATGCAGCGCCTTCCCTGCCGTGCAAGACAGATTGCGAACTTCCCGCGTGGATGTTGCTCCTCATACTTGCACATCGCTCCCGCCCTCCTTGATGAGCTTCCACTGAATTATTTCGAAGAGCGTGTCTGGCTGCGCCCTGTAGGTTCTGCGTAAGAACCTGCGCAGCTTGTCAAGAGGGGAACAATATTCTGCTTCGTACCTGCATCCCTCTATCTCAGGGAATTTGGTGGAGAATCCATAGCCACCGCACCGCAATTTTCTGCACACGCTCTGAAAGCCTCGCTTGAACCCGTCCCTCTCTGCATCTTCCTCTGTAAGTTCATCAAATCTCTTCAGCACTACTGAGGTGACGATTTTCAAGCCTCCTCCCTCCTTTCACTCACGTTCTCAAGTTCAGCTCTGACAAGCCAATAGCCCATCCATATCAGCATTGAAAGAATAGCGAACATTGCGATACCTGCTCCGGAGGCCTCATTGATTATCCAATACAAGAGCCTCGCTACGCTTGCGCAGAATAGGAGAAACGCTGATATCCCTACCGCTCCTTTCACAAATTTACAACTAAAACATCCCTGTTCCACTCTCACACCTCCACCTTCGCCTTTTCCTCCGCCTTCATCACCTTATGCCACCCATAGTACAGTATTACAGCCCCCGCCGCACCGATGAGGGCAGCAATGACTTCGTGTATGCCAATTTCGTAGAGCCAGAACCCTCCTACGTAGAGGCCCGCCCCACAAACGCCGTAGAGGAAAGCATTTCTTAGTCTCACGGCTCACCCCCCTCTTGGAAGCAATCCAGGTCGAAAACGTAGCGGTTGCTTTCCTTTGGGCAATCTCCGTCACTCTCAGATATACAACACTTTATTCGCTTCTCAGAGCCGCCCAGGGCTGCCATTTCATCGTATACCTCAATACAACAGCTTGCATCTCTCAGTTTGTGCATCCTCATCCCTCCTGCATAAACACTTTTAGAGCTGCGAGCATCTGCTCAAGCTCTGAGAGCTTATCGGATACGCTCGCGAATCTAATTTCATGTTCCCAAGTACCCCATGCCTGCAGAAGCACCTTTTCAACTGCTTCTGGATCCGCGCCATCTGGATACACCACGTCCCTCACATTGCCCTCGTTGTCTGCGCATACCAGAAGTCTGTACCTCCCATATAGACCTGAACATACCCATTCTGTCCATATTTTCATGCCTACCACGCTCCCATCCAGGCATTAATTGCCCTGAGTCGTATCCAGTACTGCAGGCGCTCCCCTGGTGGAGCCTCGCGGAGCGCCTCCTTGACCTCACGCCTGCGCTGCTGGAGTTTCCCCAACCCTGGTGGGAAGTTATTCCGGAGCATGTCCCTCCCCCTGCTGCTCCTGTGCATCAGCCTCCTCATTAAGTACCCACTCGAGCGCTGCTATCCAGTCGTCAATGTTTGTCCTCAGGTTCTTGAATTCCAGAATATTTACAAACCGCTTCAAATGCCTCAATTCGTCCAGTTTAAGCAGTACCTCTTCCCTACTCCTCACACCGTTCCCCCCTTCCACCAGGCGCTATTTTCTTCATGTCGTGGTGCTATGAGGAAAATGAAGTCATGGTCGCTGAAATCCTGATTTCGAAGGTCGTTCAGTATGTGGATTGATGAAACTGCGAGTACTGGTGCCTTATCGTCTTTGGCATGAATGTAGAAGTAGTGGAGATCGCTGAAATCATAGCCCAGCGACATCGCAGCCATCCACGCGCTGGTCAGGAACTGCAATTCAAATGAAATTCCATAGAGGTCATCAACGAAGCGCGGAACATCTTCGTCGTCTTTAATCCCGAACTCGCTAAGGTCTACAGGCTCAATACAGACCGGAGGAAGGCGGTTTTCAAGGTCTTTTAGATTCAACGTCGCCCGCACCGAATAAACATCTACTATCACCCTTCCTCTCCCTCCTTATACGGGCTCGTCCCCGCGCTTTATCTCGCAGATTGCCACAACCATGCGGTTACGGTAGTCTTTGATAATTTCCCCGTTGTACTCGCAGTGCTCGCAGCGCTGCTTTTTCCCGCTCTTGTATACTCTGAGGAGTGCAGCAACAGTGCATGCTACATAGAGTAGTCTGTCTTCGAGGTATCTGTTGCAGTACTGCAGCCTGCAGCCGCAGATGATGTGAAAGTGCAGGCTGTGGTGGCTGCACTTTTTGCGCTGGCAGTTTATCGCGTGGTCGCAGCGGAGTATCGCAACGCTGCGCACGTATTCGCGGAGCGGTTTGGCTTTGAGTGCCTGCTGCATTAGAGATACACCCCCTTAGCACAGGCATAAGAAGCAAGCACGGATGTGAAGCTCAATAAGCCGCCACTGGCGACATCCCATCCTATATGACCATGGAGGGCTAATACCTCTGAGATTATCGCTACTGTGCCTGTAAATATCAGTGCGAAGAGGTACACCATGCTTAATGTCTCTCGCTTCAATTGCCTCCCTCCTTGAGCATCTTCTCAAGTATCTCCCGGCGGCGTTTCTCAGCCCTGCGCTCGAAGCTGGCTTCGTAGATTTTCTGCTCCAGCATCCCGGCGAGCTTGAGAAGGCTATGCCCAAATGCGCCGAGTAAAACAGTCACCGCGACCATGATAGGCACGAGCACCGGGTAAGCGAGCAGGACGATTATGTATGTCACCAGGGCGCTTGCCGTGACCCCTATCAGCCACCAAAGCAGGAGTTGCCTAACCCCTTTAAGGTTCAATCTTCTCCCTCCTCCAGGATTTCGTCGAGCCCGAGCTGTTTGCGAATAAATTCTCCAAGTTCGCCTTGGCAAATCGTTTCTGGGAGTTTGCCGCTCTTGCAGAGAGGTTTGAATACTTCGATTGCTGCTTTTGTTTGCATCTCTCTTTCTTTGAGCTTCAGCTTTGTTTCTTCGAGTTTCTGTTTTCTCTCAAGCTCTTCGCGCTTCCAGTCGATTTCCATCTTCTTTTTCAGTAGTTGTGGGTCCTGCTCGCGGAGGCTCTCGATTATCTGATCCTTTTCCTTTAGCTGCTTTTCAAGCTGCTTGATGCGCCGCTCTAGGATGCCGACCTTATCCTTGAGCAACTGCTTCTCCTCGTCGTCTGCCTGCGCTGCTGTTAGTTCATCCCAGTGGCGGAGTACGTACTCCAGCGCCTGGTTAAGTGATTTGATATCGCCGTTATGCTGCCGTACAAGCTCCAAAAAGCCGTCAAGATTTTCCTTTTCAACTTTTACTTTCTTCACCTTCTCACCTCACTCTTCGCGGTCTGGCGGGGGCTGGAAAAAAAGTGTTGGGAGGGGTTTGGGGAAGAAGTGCACCTATCTCCATGCCCCTTTCGCCCCGCTTCAAAACTCCTTTCCAGAAGCCACGTCTGGTATTCGCTCCGCAAAAACTGATCACATCGCGCCTGCTGTGCCTCAACCTGCTTGTCGTGCTGAAGGCAGTAGTCAGGGACAAAATGCAGACACACTGCGCATTGTTCAATCTCGGAAAGGTGGGAGGGGGCGCGGGGTTTGGAAGATATAGAGGAGATGGTAATGTGGTGTCTTGGGAGGTGGAGAGTATCGGATCCCTCTTCTACCTGATTTCCCGCGCCCCTTTCTCCAACAGGGTAGTAGCGTGTGACGTTCCCTGAAACTCTCTCCCTCACAGCGATGATTTTCCCTTTCTTTTTCAGGGCTCTGATTTGCACTCTTATAGTGTTTGGATTTGAGAAACCAAGAGTTTCTATGATTTCCTTACGGGTGATGCCAGGATTTTTGCAGATGAGCAGGTAAACATCGTGCTGCATCTATCTTGCCCTCCTCACTCTGTTTCTGATTAGATAGATGCAATTCTCTGCAAAAAGCAAGACTGCAAGACCAAAGAGTAGCGTTCTCACAGAATAATCAAGAATATCGTAGAGATAGTTAAGGTGTTTCAGCTGTAGACGTTCCTCATCTGACAGCCTCGATAAATCTGTTTGGTTAGGGATAGTCCTGCCGTTGAAGAGTCCTTCTTTTATTATCTCAGCGTCCACGCCGTACTGCCCGTAGAGATACCTGTGTGTCCCCTCATGGAATGTAGTGATATACGAATCAAATGCTACAAACGCAAACAACGGGAGCGCCGCTATGATTATTTTCAGTGACATCTACTCCTCATCCTCCCAATAGCCCAGCCTGTGGTAAACGTAAAGTAGGGTGAATAACACCATGCCGAAGAGTAAGAGCTGGGCGAGCGGGGAGATATATGGCTCCGGGCTCATGTTGCACATCACCTACCCCTCCGCCGTTGCAGTTTGTGCGCCGTTGGTAAGCTGCAGAACAAGTGTTTGAAGTTGCTTGATCTGTTCCTGCTGCTTCTCAACAATGTGCCTAAGTTCCTGAACCTCAGCAACTTCCTGGAGTGCCTGCGCGGGGTTGGCTGTGAGCTGCTTCTTGAGCTTCATGAACTCCTCGCGCATCTGCAGAATGATGTTATCCTTTGCGCGGCTCTCCGCCTCCAGGCGTGCAATCTTTTCCTCTATGCTCTCCTGCTGGCGGCGGAGCTTCTCCGCCTCCTGTTCCATTGCTGCGTATGGGTCGAGATAGCGCTTTGCGCGACGGTAGATGTCTGCAAGACTGGGCTCGCCATCTGGGCCGGGTTCGAACAAATGACTGTTGTAGTAGACAACGATTGACTTGTCAACCTTCTTGCCTGTGATGTACCGCGCTGTCTCGTGGTCCTTGACGCTGACAAACGTGCTGAAGCAGTAGCCCCTGAGTACGTGTGGTGAGAATTGCTCACCGTTCTCCTTGATGCCTGCTTTTTTCTTGAGGTCTTTCCAGGCTTTCTGGGTGGCGCTCTGAGTTACAAACCTGTGGTTGTGTCCCGGGAAAAGCGGGTCGCCTGGTTTGATGTTCTTCTTTTTCACCCATGCGGCGAGGTGCTGGACCCATACGCCAACGTAGCCAACGTAGCGCTTGCGCTGTGAGCGCTGTTCTCTGCCACGTGTCTTGCTGCGGAACCAAGGAAATATGACTGTCTCTGGTAATGGTTCCTGGTTAAGCTGTTCAAGTAACTCCTCTGTCGCAACGAGCTTGATGAGATCCCCGCTCATCCCTGTGCAGAGCCAACCACCGAGGAGAACGCGCTGGAAAAGATTGCCCGCCTGCTCAAGGCGGCGGATGTCCTCGATGCTAACTTTGCGCTTGCGGGTGACGTTCTCACCCCACTCCCAGAAGTTGTCGCCCTTGCCGAATGGAGCTGTTCCTGCCGTGTTGCGTAGATAGCCCCTTACCCTCTGTGCCATGCTGTTCCGTGTGTTCGGTGCGTAAGTTTCGCCGCCGCATTCACAATGTAGGCGACCATCAGGCTCGTCGCGTGGTTCGCCTTCAAGCCATGCGCCACATTTTTTACAGGTATGGCGCATCCAGTCCATGAAGGCGCTGATCATTTTATAGGTTGGCAGGTGGCTGCCCACATCCCCTTTCTCCGCCCTCCGCATTGCAGTGAACTCACTGGGGGCCACTGCATCGCGTCCAAGCGCTCTTGTGAGAAAGATGTGGAACACAGTGATATCCCTGCGCAGATACGGTTTTAAAGAGCCCTTCATGCCATAGCGCTGTGCATCCGGGTCATCTTTCACGACACTCTCATAGTACTCTCTGCGTTCTTCCTTTGTTATCAGACCCACTCTGCGCGGGTCAAGCTGTTTGACGAGCTTCTCCACCTCCCGCAGCTGCAACTACACCACTCCTTCCTCTTCCTGAAGTTTCTCCCTGACCGCCTGCCTTACGAAGTCGGAGACGCTTATGTAGCCTTTCGATTGCTGAATAATGCGCTCAATTCTCTACCTCAACCCCTCAGGAATTCTTACATTCAGTGTTGTGCCCTTCATCTTTACGGTACCTCCGCAATGTCTCTACATTATGATTACGAAAGTAACTCTGTAAAATATTATTGTATTACATTGTCTGTGCAATATGTATGCATAGTTTTATATGTAGAGATATAATAATACATTGGTGATACAAATGGGGGAAAGAATACTGAAAGGAAAGAAGGTTTATACGATAAATGTAAGAGTTCAGCCGTTCTTATACAAGTGGCTGAAACAACTTGAACGAGAAGGAGAAATTGGTAATATAAGTGACATAGTTAGAACAGCATTATTCGAGTACAAAATAAAGCGAGAACTTGAAGAAAAGGAAAAAGAATGGACGCCGGATAGACTAATAAAAATAATTAAAGGAAATCCAGAATTGAAAGAAAAAGTCCTAAAAGCTCTGCAGGAGGGGTGAAATTATGTTTGTTGAAGCATCTTGCCCCGTCTGTGAAAGTGAGATTGTGCATGAAGTAGATATATTCAGCAAGAGGGGGGAGACCATCTCAGCATATGTCGAGGTCAAACAAAGCTGGGAACTCAGGGAGTTCGTATCTATGAAGGTAGTGGAGATCTTCCAAATGCTTCCACTTCCCACGAAAGTTATCAGGGAGAACCTAAGAGCACTTGGACTTGACAAACTTGCAGATAAAATCGTCGAAGAGGTCAAGCTCTATGGAGCATATGAGCGCGAGGGGATACTTCTCCCTGCTTAGCCTGCTTATTATATTATCTATATTAGCAGGGTGTACAGAGGCGCCAGAGCTGCGGAGTGTTCCTGGGCTCAGCGGGGCCTCTATCGGGGTGATTGTGGAAAACCCGGAGCAATACCTAGGAAAAGAGGTAAAGGTGAAGGGGAAGCTGATTATTTTGTGGGGGATTCTCGAACAGGATAGGGCTTACTTAGAGGATGAGAATGGGTATAGGATTGAACTGCGGCTCCCTGGAAAGGTGCTAACGAAAGGGTGGGACCTAGGTAATAGGATGCTCTATGCAGGTGAGGTTTATTCGATGGCTGGAAAGGTAATGTCCTACGAAGTGTGTGATTGCCAGTATAAGTACAGCGACAGTGATTACTGGAAAGACATGATCGGAAAGAATCCCTTGGTTGTAGAAGAATGCCTTATCCCTCCGCAAGCTTTGAGTAAGGGTGTATACAAGGAATACCGCTGTAAACCAGGGACTGTCATGACAAAGTACTATCTTGATGTGGGGAGGGTGGAATGAAGGCGCTTCTCTGGTTTGTTGTGCTGCTCATCTCTGCACTTGTTGCGGTGAATATCGATAATAAGGAGGCAGTGTACACTGCAGCCCTCTTGGCACTCTTCATTATGAGCGCAATTATTGTGTACAGAAAGGGTTAGGTGCCCCTTTGGAATTGTCGAGGTACCCCTTCGACAATTGACGAGGTACCCCTAACTTTTCAGTCCCGGAAGCTCAAAATATAGGGGGCCCTAAAATTCGTTTAGGGGGACCTTTTAGGGGTACCTGGCTAGGGGGCCCTAGGTTACCATTTTCATAGTGTCACATTTTTAGGCAAAAATAAGGCCAAATCGTGCCCCGTTAGGGGGTCCTTTGGGGGTACCTAAGCTGACCGGAAACACATTTAGGTACCCCTGACACTGGAGAAGTAGTAAAAAAAGTTAGTATCCTTTTAAAATCTTAATACGCACTGGGGCAGTAGCTGGGTTGCTTCTTATGGCATACGGCTTTTATGTAGCTCACGCACTAACACCAGAGCTTCTGCCCAATTTGTATCTTGGCACAGCTTTCTTCTTTTTGCTCACTTTTAGAGCAATCACAGCAGACAAGAAAGAATTTAATATAAAGACAAATGTAATCTGGAGTAAAATTAGCTTAATTTTCGGTTATATACTGATATTTTTCTCTTTTTATGCATTAATTTTTAATGTTCGCTATCCAGAGCAGGGATTTATGGTAGCTTTCGCAACACCAGTCAGCATACTGTGTTTTTTGCTGTCATACAGATTTTATGAGAAAGATAAAGTATTAATAAAGGTACCTTCTTTTGTAAATAAAGTAATATTGGTAATTTTATCAGTTATAGCTGTAATATATCTTTATGATACGCCAAAAACAAAATTTTATCCTCCCATCAAATATTCGGCATTACTTAGCATTTTATTTATAATTTGGACGTTTTTAGTTCTGTATTTCATCATAAAAAACGCAAATCAGAGGGATGCCGATTAGACATGTGATTTTATCTGGCATCCTTATAATACTCACCACATCGGCAGGCTTTTTCATTGACCAAAATTTTGGAGTTTCATGGGCCCCAGAGGGGCCCGTCCCAGAGTTGTCAACAATGGATATTCTCTTAACCAACTTTAAGACCATAAGTATAATATCTTTGTTCTCAATTTTGGGAATGCCGGGTTTATTTGTGGCTTTATCTACGGCGTTTGATGTAGGAACTGGTATATCAAGGATAAATAGATAAGCTTTAATCAGCATCTGAGTTAAAAACCCTGCACCTCAACCTGTAGGTCTTGCCATGTCTTTTCCTTTCTATAACCCCCCGATTTTCGAGATCTTTAACCAGCCTCCACAGCTTGGGTTTTGAAAAATCCAGGACCTTTAGCAGCTTCGCCTGTGTTACTTCCGGGTTGTTGATTATCGCCTCTACTATCTGCCTTTCGTCAAGTCTCAAAAGGGAGATAATGCTGTTATTTTCGGTTCTTTTCAGCTGGAACACCACTTCAACCCTCTCATATCTGACAAGGTCCTCCGGGCTCAGGATTATTTTAACCTTTTTAACCGAACCGTTATTAGGATCCATTTTTATTTCCTCCGTATCTCAGGGGGCATGGGAAGGAACTTATCTTTGGCGCATCCATAAGAAGGCTTGAATAAGGAATTTCAGGTTTGTATCACCCTCCAGTATCTTTCTGAAATTATCGTCGGGTGATTTCAATAGATTCACTGCATCCATATTTGGCATATTCAAACCCCATATTCTTTTTGGAACAATCTATCGGCGGTATATTTAAGCATTTCGCCCAACGAATTGCATAAATTGATTTAAATAATAAAAAAGCTTGGATATATATCAAAAAAAATAAAAACTGTGCCCTTTTATGAAAATCCATAAAAATAAATTTGTATAGAAAAGTATAAAAAGGGTGTCTTAATAAGAGCTAATGCCAGCTGCCAAAACAGAAAGTAAAATAAAATGGAGGGGAAACTGTGGCGAAGTTGTACAGGCTACCCCTGAAACTGAGAGTTCTAATTGCCTTGAATAATAATAATCCTTCAGGCCTGAAGGATATTCAGAAAATAACAAATACAAAGGCACAGAATCTCTGCCCGGCATTGAGGGAGCTGTGCCGTCAGGGTGTTGTGAAAAAGCTCAGAAGGGGGCAGTATGGGCTTAGTGTCAGGGGAAAGCTAATTGCTGCTAAAATGGCCGAAACATTTGAATATATCGATTTTTTGGACGATAATAAAAATTTTTTTGACTCACGCTGCTTAGAAAGTTTGCCCCGCAAATTTCTAGATGATTTTGCGGTTTTTAGATATTCAACTTTAATAGACAACAAAATCAACCCTCAGCGGGCTATATATCACATATCAGAAATGTTTACCAGGGAAGAAGAATTTATCCTGGGGGCGTCTCCAGTAATTACGATGGAGTGGTCAATGGCTATTACGCATGCCGCTAAGAGGGGTGTAGATGTAAAACTCATCACCCCGGAATTCGTTTTGAAGGAAATATTAAGGGATGAATTTATTAAAAATACCAGAACTTTTTTCACTCTTCCCAACACGGAGTGGTTTGTAAATCCACACCTTAAATTCGGTATAGGAGTTACCAGCAGGTATGTTGTGCTCGGATTTTTTACCAATAAGGGAGAATTTGACCCCTTTGAATATCTGTATTCTGATAATAAGGAGGCGATTCGGTGGGGTGTCAGACTTTTCAATGAAATAAAAAGCATGTCAAGGAAAATAGAAATGAAGGAGCTTCCTTTACCATAGCCAGCACTCACGGCTTCCCCAGAAGGAATCTCTCCGGCTCGCGGTCTAAATCAATGAACTCGTCAGCCGCCTGAATAAGCTTGGAGGAGCAGCTCCTGCCGAAGGCCATGACCTCCACCCTGCACCCAAGGGCGCGGCGCAGGTGCTCCACCAGCGGTGTAAAGTCGCCGTCTCCGCTCACCAGTATTATAACGTCGAGCTTAGATGCGAGTTCTATTGCATCCATGGCTATGCCTATGTCCCAGTCTCCCTTCTTGTGCCCTCCCGGAAACACCTGCAGGTCCTTGGCCTTGACCTCATAGCCCATACTCTGGAGCACATCGAAGAAGGACTGCTCCTCCTCTATGCCCGCACGTATCACATAGGCTATTGCCCTTATCAAACTCCTCCCCCTTACTGCCTCCTTGAGAATCTCTTTAAAGTTGACCTTGGAATTGTAAAGTGCCCTCGCCGAGTAGTACATGTTCTGCACATCAACAAAGACGCCGACGCGCTGCCCGGAATACAGGTTCGAAGCCTCCCAACTGGAACGCAGATTCTTCATCCCTTCTACTTTCTTCTTCAAGGTTATAAAAACTATCGGAGAATATTTTTTATATCCCTTATGCGATTACTATGAGCGAGGCTGTGCTATGGACCTGTATGAATATCAGGGAAAGCAGATTTTTGCACACTATGGCATACCCGTGCCCAGAGGTGAGGTCGCCTCTTCGCCAGAAAAGGCGAAAGAGATAGCGGCGAAGCTGGGCTCAGAGGTGGTGCTCAAGGCCCAGGTGCTCGCGGGCGGCAGAGGCAAGGCGGGCGGAGTGAGGTTTGCCTCATCACCTGAAGAGGCTGAGAGCGTGGCGAGGGAGCTGCTCTCCATGGAGCTGAAAGGTCATGCTGTGAAAAAGGTGCTGGTGGAGCAGAAGCTGGGCATCCGCAGCGAGATATACGCGGGGATGACCATCGATAGAGCGAGAGGCAGAGCAATCTTTATGGTGAGCAGCGAGGGAGGCATGGATATAGAGGAGGTGGCAGAGCACTCACCTGAAAAGATATTCTCCCGCCATGTTGACCCCTTTGTTGGCTTTTATCCCTACATGGCGCGAGAGCTTGCCTCGCAGCTTGACCTGGAGCCAGAGGAATTTAAGAAGGTCAGCGGCGTGCTTCTGAAACTTTACCGCGTATTTTCTGAGAAAGACGCCCAGCTGGTGGAGATTAACCCCCTCGTTATAGCCGAGGAAGGTGTTTTTGCAGCAGATGCAAAGATTGTTATAGACGAGGACGCACTATTCAGGCAGGATTTTGAGGAGAAGGCGCGGGGCATGCCCTACGTGGAGCTCGGCGGCAGCATAGGCTGCATAGTCAACGGCGCGGGTTTGGCTATGTCCACCATGGATACCCTCAAGCATCTGGGAGGCGAGCCAGCCAACTTCCTCGACATAGGGGGTGGAGCGAGCAAGGAGGTGATGCGCGAGGCCCTGCTCAAGGTGGCATCTCACCCGAAGGTCAGGGTCATATTCATAAACATCCTGGGCGGTATCACCCGCTGTGATGAGATTGCAAGGGGCATTCTCGAGGCGAGGCAGGGCATTCACCTGCCTCTGGTGGTGCGCTTCCGTGGAACCAACGAAAGCGAGGGCATTGCGCTGCTTCAGCGTGAGGGTATTGAGGTTGAAAGGGACATGCTCACAGCGGCAAAGCTGGCGATTGAAAAGAGCAGGGAGGCAGCATAATGAGCATACTCATAGATGAGGGTACCCGTGCTATAGTGCAGGGCATCACTGGCGCACAGGGAAGCTTCCACACAAAGCTGATGCTGGACTACGGTACCCGCATTGTCGCTGGCGTAACCCCCGGCAAGGCCGGAGAAGAGGTGCATGGCGTACCTGTGTACAACTCTGTGAAGGATGCACTTTGTGAGCACGATGCCACCGCCTCCATAATTTTTGTTCCTGCACCCTTTGCCCTCGACGCAGCGCTTGAGGCGATTGAAAACCTGGAGCTTGTGGTTATAATCACCGAGGGCATACCTGTTCACGATGCGATGAAGATAAAAGCATATGCGGAGCGCCATGCAAGCCGGGTGATTGGCCCCAACACCGCCGGTATAATCTCCCCGGAGAAGAGCAAGCTGGGAATAATGCCTGCCCAGGTGTTCAGGCGCGGAAATGTGGGTGTGGTCTCACGCAGCGGTACCCTCGCCTATGAGATAGCCCTCGCAATAACCGAAGCCGGCTTTGGTGAGAGCACCCTCGTGGGCATAGGCGGCGACCCTGTGGTGGGCACAGGCTTTGTGGAGATGCTCCAGATGTTTGAGGGCGACGAAGAGACCAGCGCCATTGTGCTAATAGGCGAGATTGGCGGCGATGCTGAAGAGCGAGCCGCTGAGTTCATAAAGACAATGAACAAACCGGTCATTGGATACGTCGCTGGCTTAACCGCTCCCCCCGGGAAGCGCATGGGACATGCAGGTGCGATAATCTCCCGAGGCAAAGGCACAGCCGAGAGCAAGATTAGGGCGCTGGAAGCAGGAGGAGCAAGAGTTGCCAGGATTCCCCAGGAAATCCCAGGGCTTCTTGAGCAGGTGCTCCGGTAAACAATGGAAAAACTTTTTTAAAAGTTACGCCAGAAAAGTAGGATAAATAAAAGGGTTGATGCTCATATGGGAGTTTCCATTACCATAGCCTCAGGAAAGGGCGGCGTTGGCAAGACCATGCTCACCAGCAACCTTGGCATCGCCCTTGCTCAATTCGGCAAAGATGTCACCATTTTAGATGCAGACATAGAGATGGCGAATCTCGAGCTCCATCTCGGCATGGAGGGGATGAATATCACCCTGCATGATGTGCTTGCAGGAGAAGCACAGGTTTCTCAGGCGGTTTACGAGGGACCCGCAGGTGTTAGAGTTGTGCCCGCTGGCATAAGCCTGGACGGACTGCGCAAGGCAGACCCCGAGAGACTTGAATATGTACTTGAAAAGCTGCTGGGTGAGACAGAGATTCTGCTCATAGATGCCCCCGCAGGACTCGGAAGACCTGTGGTAACAGCCCTCGCCACCGGAGAGCAGCTTCTGGTGGTGGCAAATCCAGAGATCTCCTCAATGAGCGATGCCCTCAAGACCAAGATAGTTGCCAGAAAGCTGGGTTCCAATGTCCTCGGCGCGGTGTTAAACCGCGTGGGCTTTGACAGAAGCGACCTTACAATACAGGAGGTGGAGGTAATACTTGAAACCCGGGTTCTTGCCACCATCCCTGAGGACTGTGAGGTCAGGAGGAGCACAGCCTATGGCGAGCCGGTAATCCTCCGGGTACCGGACTCACCTGCATCTGTTGCTATAAAGAAGCTTGCCGCAGATTTAATTGGGGAGAAGTACATACCGCCATCTCCCAAGAGGGGAAGCTTTATGAAACGCCTGATAAACGGCTTGTTTGGGGGTGTTTGATGGGGGTATATCTTGCAATCTACGTTCTGCTCTTCATAAGCATTATGTTCAACATCCTCTTCCTTTTAAGGATTAAGTACCTCCGGGAGGAAATCAGGGAAATTAAGGGAGGGATGCAGCTCTCAAAGGACGAGCTTGACAGAATTAAGAGCAGACTGCTTAATATAAGGGACAGAAGTTAGCGCCTTCGCAGGCGATTTATTATCCTCTCCAGCAGAGAAGGCGGTGGGGGTGAGTAGCTCCTGCCTATCAGGTCTGCGGCCAGCCTCATTATCTCCCTTGTTGGGTGGGAATAGGGGTACCTGAGCACAAAGGGTTCCTCATACGCGAGGGCCTCCTTTACCACCTCATCCTCCAAGAGCACTGCTATGACGTTCGTATCCAAGGTGTTCTCAATCTCCTGCACACTGAGTTCCCTCGCCTTGCCCTCAACCATGTTCATCACCGCCCCTATTGTGCGGGCACCCATTCGTTCGGCAAGCAGCTTCATCTTCAGCGCGTCTGAGACACTTGAAACCTGGGGTATGGTTACGATTATTACCTCCTGCCCCTCATCCATAACCATCGCCGCATCCCTGCCCGCCGGGGCGTCTATCACCAGTATCTCTATATCCCTGGGTATCTCGCGCAGTGCTGCCTTGAGCATCTCCATGTTGTCCTCGTTGAAGCCATCCAGGGTTATTCCAGCAGGGATTATCTTAACACCTTCCGGGCCTTCGTACATAACATCGCTGATATCCAGCCTCCCCTTCAGCACGTCGATAAGCGCCACAGGTGGATTTTTGAGACCAAGAATTATCTCCAGGTTTGCCATCACCACATCCGCATCCAGCACAGCTACGCGCTTGCCGAACATACTTAGCGCTACCGCAAGGTTGGCTGCTATTGTGGTCTTTCCCACTCCACCCTTACCGGAGGCTACAACTATTACTCGAGTCATTGCTCCTCGCCTCCTTAAGCGCCTCTATCCCCGGGAGCTTTTCTCCTGCAAGGAAGAGAAGCATCGCCTTGCCGCCGGTACTTATGAAGGATATCCTCTTCCTAAGCCCCTGCTTCGCGGCGATGGCGGCGAGGTGTCCCCCGCCTATTACCGTAAAGCCCCTGCACCTCGCCATAGCCTTGAGCAGCTCCTGGCTTCCCAGGGCAAACTCCTTTATCTCAAAAACGCCCGCCGGGCCATTGGCAGCAACCACGGCGGCGTTTTCTATTATGTTGGAGTACCTTGCGATGGTGTCTATGCCTATGTCCATAATCTTCAGATTGGGAAGCTTATCCACACTCGCCTCTGCTCGTGAGCCGTCTCTCTTAAATGCCAGGTCGGTTGGAACCTGAATCTTCTCCCCGTACCTTTCCAGAAGCTTCTTTGCCTTTTTCACAAGTGCCTCAAACCCCTTCTCCTTCAACACCACCTTATTAACCTCGCCCACATCCCTGCCCTGGGCGAGAAGAAACACATTCGCAACCATGCCAGAGGTTAGCACAACATCGGCTATACCCCTGCTGAGAAGCTTCTCCATAACCCTTATTGAATCCTTTGCCTTGGCTCCGCCAAAGCTGAAAACCTTGGGCTCCTCCTTACTATTCAGCACCTTTGTAAGATTTTTGACCTCTTTTTCGAGGAGCCTGCCAGCATAGCTGGGAAGAACCACTGGAAAGGCAACAACACTCGGCTGAGGGCGGTGGGCAACTGCAAAGGCGTCATTAACGTACGCATCGACGTATGAAGCCAGCTTTCTCACCAGATTGGTCGCAGCCTGAGACCTTGGGGGCTTTGACTTAACCTCCTCCACAACCTCCTCGCTGCAGAAGCGAACATTCTCCAGCATGAGAACCTCACCGCTTTTGAGACGGAATATCTCATCCCTCGCAGCCCTGCCAAAAACATCGTCGACATAGCGCACCTCCCTTCCGAGAAGCCTCGAAAGACGCTGCGAATGCGCCTCCAGCGTGGTGAAATCCTCCAGTCCGGGACGACTCTGATGGGCCAGCAGAACCAGCTTCGCATCGGAAAGCTCATCTATGGTGGTGATGTGGCTCCTCATCCTTGTGTCGTCAAGGATTACACCGGTACTTGGCTCAATTGGCGAGTTTATGTCGATGCGCATCAGAACGCGTCTGTCCATGAGGTTTGTTCTATCCAGCGTGGGCAGTCCCAACTGAAATCACCACTTGAGATTTCTTCCAGCAACGCTATATATATTTTTGGCTTTTTTATTGGAGTCGTTATTTTCAGGGGTTGAAGTTATAAACGCGTAGCAAAGGGATAAGTTATAAATAACCCCCGGAGCCAGATAATCATTTTAAGGCTGATATTATGCCTTATGATTTCTTTGACTTTGAGAAAAAGAAAAAGGGTAAAGGTAAAATTGTAGATATCCTCGGAGATGCCCAGAAGGAGAGCCCAAAAAAGAGACTTGAACGCAAGGGTCAGACAAAGCGTGCGGCCGGGGGCCTTCTTGGCATCTCAAGGGAGGAAACCGGCAGCTACCTTGAGAGTTTTGATAAGATTCGCCGAATAGGCGAAGAGGTGGTTGGGGAGGTACTGGAGGAGGCAAAAGACCACCGCATAGTAAAAAAGCCCGGAGAAAAGTTGCCGATATATGTGGTTTTTCTGCCGGAACTAACCGATAAAGATAAACGGATTCTGAAGGACATCGAACGCCGAGCAGTTGCAGAGATAACCATTGACCCCGAGAGTTTTCTGGACAGAGAAAAGAGAAGGGGGGCATTTCTCAAAGAAGTTGTTGCTCTGATTGACCTCAAGTATTCCAGCATCCCAAAGCACAGGCAGCACGCCTTTGCGGAGCTGATAGTCCAGAACATGATAGGCTACGGCTTACTCGAGCCTCTTCTCAACGACGATGCCCTGGAGGAGGTGATGGTGGTAGGGACCAGGAAGCATGTCTATGTGTATCATAGAAAGCACGGGATGTGCAAGACCAACATCGTCTTCGAAAGTGATGCTGAGATTGAAAAGATAATAAACCGCATAGCAAGGAGCATCGGCAGACGTGTGGACCTCACCTCGCCCCTGCTGGACGCCCGCCTCAGCGACGGCTCGCGCGTGAATGCAACCGTACGCCCCGTCTCCCTCGATGGTCCCTCGCTTACCATAAGAAAGTTCAGAAAGGACCCCCTCACCGTCGTTGACATAATAAAATTCCGCACCCTGACCACGGAGCTTGCAGCCTTTCTCTGGCTGGTTGCCGAGGGCTACGGCGTAAAGCCGGCGAACTTCCTGGTCAGCGGGGGCACGGGTAGCGGCAAAACTACAACGCTGAACTGTCTGGGCAGCTTTATACCTCCTACGGACAGGGTCATAAGCATAGAGGATACCGCGGAACTTCAGCTGCCTGTGGAACACTGGATTCGCCTGGAAACGCGCCCGCCCAACGTCGAGGGCAAGGGCGAGATAAACATGGAGATGCTCCTCAAGAATACGCTGCGTATGCGTCCCGACCGCATAATTGTGGGCGAGGTTCGCAGCGCAGAGGCGAGAACCCTCCTTGCTGCTATGAACACAGGACAGAACGGCTGCCTAGGTACCCTCCATGCCAATACCGCACGCGAGACCATAACCAGACTTACCTCAGCGCCCATGAATGTGCCCATGATAATGATACCATCGCTGGACTTCATATTCATGCAGAACCGCTTCTCATACAAGGGCAGGACGGTGCGGAGGATAACAGAAATCGCCGAGGTTACCGGAGTAGAAGATGGCAAGGTGAAGATAAACATAATCTACGAGTGGGACCCTCAAGATGACACTATAAAGCCTACAGGCGTTCCATGCATACTGAAGAGTAAAATCGCCGAACTGAGAGGGGTTTCGCTTAAGGAGGTGGACGCGGAGATAGGGCGCAGGAAGCGCGTGCTCGAGTACATGGTGGAGAACAACCTCCGCAGTATAAAGGATGTGGGGAGGTTAATAAGGGAGTACTACATTAACCCAGAGAAGCTCCTCAGGAAGATTGAGGGAGAACCTGAGAAGGAGGAGAAGTCAAAGAGGCAGAAGCGAGGCTATCTCCTCCTTGTGGGCACCGAAAAAGAGGAAGTTAAGGAGACTTTGCTGGAGCAGAATGCGCACCGCAAGATAGTGAAGGTGGAGGATGAGAAAAATCCACGCTATGTGGTACCCCTTCCGGCGCTTTCTGTGCGGGAGAAGCAGCTGCTGGAGGAGATAGAGAATCGTGCCGTGAAGGAGATAAACATAGACCCTGAGAGCATACCTGACAGGGAGGAGAGGAAGCGGATATTCCTCAAGCATGTGCTTGAGGTGATAGAGCGCTACTTCCCTCAGGTTCGCATCGCCAAACGCAAGGATATAGCAAGGCTGGTTGTAAACAACATGGTGGGCTATGGTTTGCTGGAGTTTCTGCTCAGCGACGACCAGCTTGAGGAGATAATGGTTATAGGGACGATGAAACCCGTATACGTGAACCACCGCGACTACGGAAACTGCAGAACGAACATCGTCTTTGAGAGGGATGTGGATACTGTGAGAATAATAGAGAAGGTTGCCAGCTCTGTGGGGAGAAGGATAGACAAGTCCACACCCCTGCTGGACGCCCGCCTCAGCGACGGTTCGCGTGTGAATGCCACCATCCCCCCTATCTCCCTGAATGGACCCACCATAACAATAAGAAAGTTCCGCTCACAGCCGCTGACAGTTGTAAACCTGGTAGAGTTTCACACCCTCAACACCGAGGTTGCCGCATACCTCTGGCTGGTGGTGGAGGGTGTGGGGATAAAGCCGGGAAATATTCTCGCTGCTGGAGGCGCCGGCAGCGGCAAGACCACCACACTGAATGTGCTGTGCTCCTTCATCCCAGAGACAGAGCGCGTCATAACCATAGAGGACACTGCAGAACTTACCCTTCCGGTGGAGCATGTAGTGCGCCTTGAAACTCGACCGCCAAACGTAGAGGGTGAGGGTGAGGTTACAATGGACGACCTGGTGAAGAATACGCTGCGTATGCGTCCTGACCGCATAATTGTGGGTGAGGTTCGCGGGCGTGAAGCGAGAACACTTTTTACAGCCATGAACACAGGTCACGACGGCTGCATGGGTACTGTGCACGCCAACTCCGCCAGGGAGACCCTTATAAGGCTCACAAATCCGCCCATGGAGGTGCCGGAGATAATGCTCCCCGCCCTCGACCTCATACTAATGCAGAACAAGATATACCACAAGGATAAGACACTGCGAAGAATAACAGAGGTGGCGGAGGTGGTGAGCGATGAGGACGGCAGAGTAAGCCTCAACAACGTGTACGAATGGGACCCCAGAGAGGACAACCTGGTGGCGACAGGCGTACCGAGTGTGCTGAAGCAGAAGCTCGCCCGCCTGAAGGGGGTTTCAACAAAGGAACTGGAGGAAGAGCTTGAGAGGAGAGAGAAAGTATTATCATGGATGGTGGAGAATCATATAACCGACATCAGAGAGGTCTCGAGGACATTCAACAGGTACTACTCAGACCCTAAAGCGCTGCTGCAGGAGATTGAACTTCACAGGAGTATAGGGAAATAAGATGGCAAATGTAATAGTAAGGCTGATAGAAAAAATTGGAGAGCTGACAGTAACCAGAGCGGAAAGCGTGGCCAAGAGGGCGCAGGAGATCTCATTTGCTCTATCCGAGCAGGAAGAGGCTGCGAAAAAACTTCAAAAGAAGAAGGAAAAGGAGAGGGAGGAGAGAAAGCGCGCCATTGAGGAGAAGCTCCTCAAGCTCCGGGAGACGGTTGCGCTGGAGGATGAGCTTCCAAGTGAAGAGACCTTTGAGATTGTTCCGGAGCGTGAAGAGCTGCGCGAGCCCTTCGCCACAAGGTTGGTTAACATAATTTCAGAGCTCTTCTCTGGCTATGAGAGAGCACCCTCCTCCTTCTTTGCAAATATTCAGGAGGACCTGTACAAGGCAAACATAATAATGCCCGCCTCAAAATATGTGGCCTTCGCCATGGGGGCGAGTGTTATTGTTGCAATTACCTCTGCGGTAATCTTCAGCCTAGTTTTTGCTGCTACTCTCGGCGCCCTCGGGTCGCTTATAGGTCTGGTACTCGGCCCACTGCTCGGGGTCTTTACCTTCTTCTATGCAAGAATATACCCCAAATCCAAAGTCAAGGCGCGCACCGACGCCTTCTCAAGGGAGCTGCCCTTTGCCCTCCGCCACATGGCGACACAGCTCACGAGTGGTGCGGGGCTGCTTGAGACGATGCGCTCCGTGGCGCAGAGCGGATACGGTGTACTGAGCGAAGAGTTCAGGCGGGCTATCCAGGAGATAGAGCGCGGTGCAACCATAGAGGAAGCCTATGACAGGATGAACCTGCGTATAGACTCACCGGGGTTAAAAAAGGCCTCCAGGCAGATAATCTCGACGCTTCGCACCGGCGGAAACCTTGCAAATACGCTGAAGATAATCGCCGAGGAGGTTGCAACTGAGATGAGAATGAAGCTCAAGGACTACATCCAGATTTTGAATACCTTCTCGCTGATGTACATGTTTGCAATTGTCGTGGCGCCGGTGCTTATAACCACGCTGGTGATAGCCATGGGCATAGCCATGAAGGGTTTGCCAATATCTGCGAATGTGATGTGGATGCTCTACTTCGCCTTTTTCGGGGTAGGGATATACATGTCCTTCATGGTTAAACGCTTTGAGCCGAAGGTGTGAAAATGGCAGAGAAGATTAACAGGCTGAGAAGTATTCTCGGGAAGCTTCGTATGCCCCAGTTTCTGGTCCCAAAGCGATATCTCATCTCAATGGAGATAATGCTTGCAAATGCAAACATCTCCTTCTCTGCCCGGGAATGGATTGGTATATTCTCTGCCCTGGGGGTTGTGCTCTTCGTCTTAGTTTCGCTGATTGTGAACATCGTCGCTGGTATAGGGGCGTTCTTAATCACAGAAGCGCTCATGTTTTTGATACCCAGAATGCAGGCAGAGAAGCGAAGGTCGCAGATAGAGGAGGTTCTCCCCGACGCTCTGCACCACATGGCTGTTTCAATCCGCACTGGCATGGTGCTGGAGGCGGTTATTCAGGAGATTGCAGAGGCAGAGTACGGTGCTTTAAGCGATGAGTTCTCCCAGATAACCCTTGAGATGCGCAGAGGAAGGCCGCTGAGGGATGCGCTCCTCGCCTTTTCTACACGAACCGGCTCAAAGCAGATAGAGCGGGCAATGCGTCTGCTTCTTGAGGGTATAGAGAGCGGCGGCCCAATAAGCGATGTTCTTGAGGAGGTGAGCGAGGATATCCGCGCCGTTCGCATGATTCAGCGCGAGCGCAAGTCACTGACTTCACAGCAGGTTTCTTTTCTTGCAATGGCGAGTTTAATGGCGGGTCCTTTTGTTATGGGCGTTGTAGGTGCGCTGCCGACGATTATGACACAGGCCATGGCAGGCACAGGTGGAGTAGAGCAGTTCCCGCTGGAGGAGATAAATTCCATTATGATGGCCCTGTCCTTCTACGTCGTCGCCCAGGCTATAAGCGGGGGGATAATGATGGGGGTTGTTATGTATGGTGATTTTAAAAAAGGGTTTAAATTCGCGCTTCCCATGGGAATCGTGGCCTATATCGTGTTTGTTGGAGTAAAAAGCCTTATGCCCGGGATGCTTGCCGCCTTTTAAATGTGCCACTCCCGTAAACCCGCGATTCACATTCGCGTAAACGAGAGTTATATATATGTGCTAGACTATATTTTAACCACAAAGGAGGTGCCGATACATGCTAAAAAG
>NZ_JBPMGE010000021.1:0-2222 GCF_054014795.1 Candidatus Pyrohabitans sp.
GCGAAGCTTACACGTTTATTTTTGTTCACCCTCTCAACCTTTATGAAACCCTTTCGACGAAGCGAATCCACCAGCTCCGAGGTCCTGGACAGGCTGATCCCCATACTCTGCGATAAGGTTGAGATGGTTGCTCTTTCTCCCCCCTTCTGAAGTGTCTGCAGCAACCTGATTTCTGATTTTCCAAGCATGTGTATCATATTTCCGAACTCTTATATAAATAACTTCGGTTTATTGATACAACCTGCATCAGTGCATGTGCTTCTCATGCTCGGCCTCGTGCTCCATCTCCGGCATCCTCTCCTCAGCAGCTTCTGCCCCCTCCGGCTCATACTTCCTCAGCGTCTGGCTGTTCATCGCCACTATAACTGTGCTCATGGACATGAGCAGAGCACCTATTGCGGGGCTTACGACGATGCCATAGCTGTAAAGCACGCCGGCGGCGAGGGGAATTGCAAAGATGTTGTAGCCAGCCGCCCACCACAGGTTCTGAACCATCTTGGCATAGGTTTTTCCAGATAGGTCCATCACCCTGGGCACATCTCTGGGGTCGTTCCTCACCAGTATTATGTCGGCGCTCTCTATGGCAACGTCGGTACCAGCGCCTATGGCAACGCCCACATCTGCGGTAACCAGAGCGGGAGCGTCGTTTATGCCATCGCCCACCATGGCGACGCGCATGCCTCTGCGCTTCAGCTCCTCAATCTTCTCAGCCTTCTGGTGGGGCAGCACCTGGGCGAAGTAGTCGTCAATGCCCAGCTCCTCGGAGACCCACCTCGCCACCTCCTCGGCATCGCCGGTGAGCATGTACACCCTCACCCCGCGCTCCTTCAACAGCCTCACCGCCTCCCTTGAGACCTCCCTCACCCTGTCGGCAAGCGCAAAGGCGCCCGCAAGCTCGCCGTCAACCAACGTGAAGACCACCGTCTTGCCCTGCCTCTGAAGCTCTTTTATGCGCCCGTCCTCCACGGCTATGCTGAGCTCCTGTAGCATACCAGGGCTGCCCACGCACACCTCTCTGCCCGAGACCTTCCCGCAGGCGCCCTTGCCGGGGATAGCTCTGAACTCATCCACAGCCGGCACCTTCACTCCAGCGTGCTTGGCGTGCTCCACTATCGCCTTCGCTATTATGTGCTCCGAGTTTCGCTCAACGCTCGCCGTAAGGGAGAGCAGCTCCTCCTCGGGGATAAAGGCAACAACATCGCTCACCCCGAACTTCCCTTCTGTCAGCGTGCCCGTCTTGTCAAACACCACCGCATTCAAATCCTTAGCAGCCTCAAAGGCGCGGCGATCCCTTATCAGTATTCCGCTCTTTGCTGTGATGGAGGTTGAAATCGCAACCACGAGGGGAATCGCCAGCCCCAGAGCGTGCGGACAGGCGATGACAAGCACCGTCACGGCACGCTCCAGCGCGAACTCGGGCATACCCCTGGAGTACCACACCGCGTAGGTGGTTATTCCCACCGCCATGGCGACGTAGAAGAGCATCGCCGCCGCTCTATTGGCTAAGTCCTGCGTTCTTGAGCGGCTCTCCTGCGCCTGCTTCACCAGCTTGATTACCTGCGCCAAGTAGGTCTCCTCGCCGGTGCGCTGTATCTTCACCTTAAGCGAGCCCTCCACCACGATTGCCCCGCCTATCACGTCGTCCCCAGACTTCTTCCTCACGGGCCTAGACTCGCCGGTGAGCATCGCCTCGTTCACGTGGCTCTCGCCCTCCACCACCACGCCGTCGGCTGGAATCTTCTCCCCGGGCTTTACCAGCACCACGTCTCCAGCCTTAAGCTGCGAAACAGGTACGTCCTCTATGGTGTCCTCCTTCACCAGGTGCGCCACAGTGGGCATTATCTTGACCAGCTCCTCCAGCGCCCGTGAGGCGCCGAGAATGCTCTTAGCCTCAATCCAGTGCCCCAGGAGCATTATGTCGATAAGCGTGACCAGCTCCCAGAAGAAGTCCTGACCCTTAATCAGGAAAACCGTGGCTGAGGAGTAGAAGAAGGCCACGGAGATGGCTGAGCTTATGAGAGTCATCATACCCGGCTGCCTTGCTTTGAGCTCTGCAAAGCTGCCCCGCAGGAAGGGGGCACCGCCGTAGAAGTAGACCGCAGAGGAGAGCAGAAACAGAATCTCCTTCTGGAATGGTATCTCTATGCGGAAGCCAAACCAGAGCTGAATCATCTCGGAGAGCGCGAGGATGGGTATCGTCAGAGCGAGGCAGACGAAGAAGC
>NZ_JBPMGE010000022.1:0-10663 GCF_054014795.1 Candidatus Pyrohabitans sp.
CTATATCTGCGCCCCCCATGCTGGGGACTGCGTCAATATTTATCGCCGGTTCCTCGAGTTTGACAAAATCCTCCGGGGAAACGTCCAGCTTCTCCATAAAATTAAAGTCCAGGAAATCAGATGGGATATTCAGTCCCATTTCAGGCAAATCAAGTGGGGCAAGCGGGGATTCTATTAAATCAATTTCAGACAGGTTTTCCGTCGCCTCTTCAGGCGTCAACTCTTTTGCCTCCACCTTTACAACCTTTTCCGGCTGCTCCCCGACGCATCCACTCAGGGCTAGGACTGCAACGACCAGGGCAATGAGGGGAATATTATTAGCTGTCATTTTTCTAACCTGCAAGTTTTGGTTTATATTTCGCCTTAAATATTTCAGAACTCCGTCGGTAATCGCCAACCTTCTCCAGGAGATTGTTTTTGTACTCCAGTAGTTCGCCGGTACCTGATTCTGGACTGTAAGATAAAAATTCCTTCAGCGTGCTCAGGGCTTCGTTTTCAAGTCTTGCCAGGGAAACCAAATTTGCGCACATCGATGATTTTCCGGGGGTGGTGGTTACTTTCACATTATCCACATAAACCACCGAGGGAGTCAGTGATGGATAATCACCGTAGCGGTTTCCCCTGTACTTACTACTTTCGGGGTTGGCCTCCCAGAAGTCTGAATAAAAGCGGACGGAATCTATCTTTGTCATACCAGAATATGAATTTTTCAAGGGGGCTGAATTTAGCTTCTGTCCATCCACATAAAAATCAAAAGTCTGGTCAGGGTGCCATTCTATCTTAACGTGATACCACCTATCAAGCTCATATTTTAAATCATTGGGGAAATGCTTGAATCCTCTGGCCCAGTATCCAAAATGGCCATCGGTGAGGAAATACGTATAAATCTTTTCTCCGCGGTTGAAATCGCCCACGATGATATGGAACTTGGGATTTCCGTTGCTCTCCGAGGAGGCCATTATATCCACCTCAATGCTTCCCTGAGGAGAGCCATCAAAATTCTTGGATATTGCGACCTTATTCCCATATGATGGATTGTTATCATAGAAGCGTACGGCCTTACCACTTTTCGCTTTTCCTCCCTGAATTTCCTGTAGGGTATTTTCATCCTGGATCACATACCAGCCCTCCTGCCCATCGATGCTTCCATCTTTAAAATCATCAAAGGTGTCCAGGAACTGTACTTCACCGCCCTGGACTGTCTCTGCACCCTGGCATTCCCCCCTCGCCTGAAGTTTCTTCAAGTAATCCTGCCAGACCCCTACGCCGGGATCGAGGGCCTTGAGTTTATCCTCTGTGTACCCATTCCTCTCGAGTTCTGTTTTCAGCCGACTGTAAATCTCAGCCGCGCCCTGTTCCTGAAGTTTCTCCAATTCACCCCTCACCTTATCCCATTTAGAACGCATTTCTTCCACTGCCTGGCGGATATCGGCTTCGCTGGTTTCGCCAGCGGCGAGCTTGTCTATCAAAGCCTGCTCATCTGCTTCAAGCTGGGCAACAAGCTCCTCTGCGGTGGGGATGTCTTTGCCCTCGGCCCGTGCTTTATCAATCTCTTCTTTATGGGCCAGGATCTGTTTTTTCCCCTCCTCTATCTGGTTCTCAACAATAGCGCGGATGATTTCCTTCCGTTTCTGTATGGCCTTATCCCTGTATTCATTGAAGCGGACCATCTTTGCCTGAGAAACGATTCCCAACTCAATCTCAAAGTTTTCAAAGCCGTGGCGGATGGCTTTAAGCTTCTTTAACTCCTCTCCCCCTATTTCATCGGCTTTAGCCTCCATCAGCTTCGTTATACGCGCACGCTCTTCCTCGGCCAGGGCTTCATACTTTGCTGTTAATTCAGCTTTCGCCTTTTCCCCCTCTATTCTCCCTCGCTCCTCCCCCATCCTCTGCCCTAGTTTTAACAACTTCTCCATATCAGGCTTCTCCCCGAATTCTCCGGCCGCAGCCCTCGCCTTCAATTCTTCTTCGATTTCCTGCTTAATCCTCTCCCTCAGCTCCGCCTCTATTGCCTTGGCTTCCTGCTCAGCCCTGGCTCGCAGCCTTGCCTCTGCTTCCCTGCCCATGGCCTCGCCTTCAGGCCTCAGTTCTTTTTCAAGTTTTTTCCTGAGTTCCTCCCCCTTGGCCACTAGTGGTGGCTCGATCTGGCTGCGGAGGTCGTTTCCCGCGCTCCTTGCATCTTCCGCGGCTGAGATAAACTCTTGAAGTTTTGCCTGTGTCGCCTCCAAACTTTCCTGCTGGCAGACCGCATCGAGTTTGGACTCTAAATCCCTGGCCATGGCTGCATAATCAGGAACACTAACTTTTACGCCGACATCCTCTACTTCAGCGATGAGCGGAGGCAGGAGCTCTGCCATGGCCTCGAGTTTGGCCACTGCCTCACCGCCTCTATATTTGGCTTCGTAGCAATAAAGCTCCATCCAATCTTTCTCAGGTACCGCCTGCCGGAATTCAGAGGGAACCTGTCCAAAAACACCTGTAAAAGTTAGTAGAAATATAAGGGAAGTTGCGATTATTAACAAAATCTTCCGTTCCATATAATTCGTATTACTACTATTGTATAAAACATATAAAAATATTACGCAGGACACTACACTGTGCTATACTCAGCCTCCAAAGCTTATTATAGCAGAAAATCCAAGCTTAGCTCATGCTGGAGATACTTGCCCACTCCGGACCTGCTCGCCTGGGAACATGGCACTACGAAGACAAGAAGATTTCCACCCCCAGCTTCCTGCTCAACATAACCCCGGCCACCTCGCGCTTAAAGCATGAGGCCTACATAGCCCCCCGATGGGTGCGCACCTCAAAGGCGCCTGTTGTGGTCCACTATGGCACCCTCGCCGGGAGGACGAAGATGGGACGCTTTGGCATATTGCCCGGCGCTGGATTCGGGCTCGACATTCCAAGAGAGCTGGCAGAGCTGGGGGTTGAGAAGACCCTCGCACTGGCTGAGCAGTACCCCGGGTATGGCGCGGTTATAGAAGGTGGCAGGTACCCCGAGCTGAGAGAGCTTGCTGCGCAGAAGTTAGCGTCGCGAAAACTGCTCTGCCTAGCCAACGGCGCAAAGCTGTGCCAGCGCCCAAGGCTGCTGCTGGAGGTTGTTACACGCGTAAGAGAGGCGGTAAGTCCAAACACTGCGCTCTACCTGCCTGGCGCTCCCCCCTCGCTCTTCCCCGTACTTATATACATGGGAGTGGATTTGCTCGACGCAAGCCATGCCATAAGCTCAGCGCAGCGTGGATTTTATCTCACCCAATATGAAAGCTACCCCATCGAGAGAATGAAGGAGTTTCCCTGCACTTGCAGCGTATGCGCTGCAAATGACAAAGAAAAAGTGAAGAAAGGGCTGGTGAAGCATAACATATCTGTTATTTCTTCGCTTATGGCCGAGATAAGGGAGAATATGCGCACAGGTAGATTTACAAAGCAGGTAGAGATGAGTGCAAACACATCCACACAGGCGAAGGCGGTGCTGCGCATCCTCTATAAAGAAAAGTACAAATTTCTGGAGAGGTACACCAGCGTTGCACCCTAAAGGGCTCCCATAAGCTCTCTCAGGATGCTAAGTGCCTTCTTCCCCTTGCCGGTAATAAAGTACTCCTTGTTTGTGTTCTGGTCCACCAGCCCTGCCTCCTTGAGCTGGCGCAGATGAAAGCTAAGCTTTGTCGGGTCCTCTATGTTGATTCTGCTGAGTATTCTGCTGAAGGGCACCCTCCCCTCCACTTCGATCACCTTAAGAGCATTTCTACGTATGGGATTCGCCAGCACCTTAAGCGTTGTCTCAATCTCCTTCTCCACATCCCGGGGTGCTGAGATGAACTCCTCCCTGAACTTCGCCTCTTCGAGCACCCGCTTTATCGCCGACTGTATCTCATTTATTTTGAATGGTTTTGCAATGTAGTCATTTGCCCCACGCTTCATCGCCTCAACGGCGTTCTCAATGGTGGCGAAGGCTGTAATCATTATAACCTGCATCTTCGGCTTAACCCGCCTAACGTGGGTTAATATCTCCATTCCGTCAATCTTGGGCAGAAGCAGGTCGGTTATGACCACATCGTAATACCTGCTATCAATCCTCTGCAGAGCTTCCTCCCCAGAAAGAACATATTCTACCTCAAATCCCTCATCGGAGAGAATTTCCGCAAGGGTTTCACAAATCTGTGGATCGTCATCCACAATTAGTATCCTCGCCATGATTTTACCCCATTAAATTATTCTTTAATTATGTTCCTTTTAATATATCTTTTTTTCTATCAAGCTCCACCGGAAGTGTTATTATAAAGCTTGTGCCCTTCCCAGGCTCACTCTCCACCTCAATCTTGCCGCCGTGCCTCTCAATAAACCCGTGCACTATAGCAAGGCCCAAGCCGGTACCCCTGCCCAGTTCTTTCGTGGTGAAAAAGGGCTCAAATATCCTGGAAAGGTGTTCCTTTGGTATCCCCCTTCCGTTATCGCTAATTTTTATCACAACCGCACCATCCTTCACACCTGTGCTAACTCTTATCTCTCCCTTCCCCTCTGTCGCCTGAATGGCGTTGAGTATCACATTTGTGAACGCCTGTTTAAGCTGAAGCTCGTCACCCTTAATCAGAGGCAGCTCGCCAAAGTCCTTTTTAAGGGTGATGTTCCTCATCTGAACATTGAGCTCTTCGAGCACTCTTGTAAGGAGGCTGTTTACATCCACATCCCCTATCTCAGGTGTAACCTGCCTTGCAAAGTTCAGCAGACTCCTGGCGATCTTCGCTGCCCCATCCACCTGTCTCTCTATAATCTTCAGCTTCCTACGTATCTTTTCTGTCTCAACCTCGCGCAAAAGCTGTTCTGTAATCAGGCTCACGCTGGTGAGCGGGTTGTTAATCTCATGCGCAACGCCGGCGGAAAGCTGACCTATAGATGCCAGTTTCTCTGCCTCAAAAATCTGCTTCTCAAGCCTCTCCCTGTCCTTCTCTGAGGTTATGTCCCTTGCAACACTTATCAGCGCCCTCGCCCTGCCGCTGGCGTCGAAAATTTGCCTCATGCTGAGGTAGGCGGGGAAAGTCTCGCCATTGCTGCGCTTAAGCGTGACCTCCCCGTCAAAACTTCCATGCTCAATCGCTATCTCCAGTATCTTCTCCGCCTCCGAAGCATCATCAAAAAAGGATGTGATGTGCCTCCCCACCAGCTCCTCCTCTGTGCAGCCAAACATCTGCTCAGCGCTGCGATTGCATGAGAGAATGTATCCATCGAAGGTGGTGGTGCTTATGGCGAGGTCCACGGTGTTGAGGATGCTGGAAACAAACTCGCTCTGCTCTCTCAACGCTGCCTCGAAGCGGCGCCGCTCCTCAATGGAGCGCTCCACCAGAAAGCCCACCAGGGGAAATAGAATGGTGAGGACCAGTATTGTAACATGCTCATAGAAATCTTCGAAAAGATGATGATAAAATCCCTCCCATCCGGATACGATATATTCATAACTGAAATAAGCTCCAGAGATGGTTATCCCGAAGAGGGAGATACTTATTCCAAGAATATACTTTCTGACCGTATTCACAAGACCCATCCTATACTCATGAAATCTGACCCTCTCCAAAGATTACTAGAAGGCTATTTAAAGCTCTTTAACCGCCAAATCCCCTGGTTTCTCCTGAGTTTATCCCTTACTGCCAGGAAGAAGCGCTGTGCATCCTCGGTGCAATAATCGGCGTAGCTCCAGGGTAGAGGCTGATACCTTCCCTCTGCGTATATCAGCGCCACCTCTGCAAAAATCCCGCGGCCAAGATAAATTCTGTGAGCGCGCTCTTTCGTGGTGGAGAGCACCACATTACCAAGCGTAACATAGCCGGGGTCTAAATTCACCCTCCTCCTCTGCCCCACTGAAAGCGCCCTCTCAATCTCCAGGCAGATGAGCTTTGCCTCAACCAGCCTATCCCTGTCCACAGACTTCTCAAAGGCAAGAAAGAGCTTTTTGAGTCCTCTGCCGAACTCTGCCTCGTAGTAGCGTGTAAAGTTGAACTCGAAGATCCTGCTCCGGATATCCACCCTGCCAAAGGCTTCCTCCAGCTCTGCAATCGCCCTTTCCAGAGCGCTCTCCTCACTGAACATCGCAGCAATGAACAGCTTCGCCCGGAATAAAACCATACTACCACCTTATCAAATTTGGTTATAGACATTAATGTTGGCAGCGAGGATGTAAAGATACCGGAGGCAGAGATATACAGACCTTTCTGGATGAGTGGATTGCGGTCAAGGTACGAGAGAAGGAGAAGAGGGAGAGGGAACCTCAAGAGGCAAGACCTGCACGCTATGTGCGCCTTAAGCCACGAGGTTACCCGCTGCGCGATATCTCTCGCACAACGCCGTTGAGCATAAGTGACGAGAAGCTTTTTGAGATTTATGCCAAGGAGCAGTGGCTGGGTGCGACCGTGGCAAGGGGCGATATACTCTTCGACCAGCGTCTCATTCCTGACTACGCCTTTGAGGTGGTGAAGGTTCTGCCTCGCGGAGAAGTTACAATAACCGAGGATACCCTGATTTATGTGGAAAAGCCTGAGCCCGAGCGGAAGCCGGTGGCAAAGGTTGCCTTCAGTGACATAATCGGCCACGAGGATGTGAAGCGCAAGTGCAGAATTATAATGAAGTACCTCCGCGAGCCAAGGCGCTTTGGCGAGTGGGCCCCAAAGAATGTACTCTTCTACGGTCCCCCGGGCACGGGTAAAACCATGACCGCAAAGGCTCTTGCAAATGAAACCTCTGCCAGACTCTTCCTCATACGCGCCACTGATTTAATAGGCGAGTATGTGGGCGACGGCAGCAAGCGCATCCATGAGCTCTACCTTGCAGCCAAGGAGAATGCGCCGAGCGTGGTGTTTATAGATGAGCTCGACGCAATAGGTCTGGACAGAAGCTACCAGAGCATCCGTGGAGATGTAAGCGAGGTGGTCAATGCGCTGCTCACTGAGCTTGAAGGCATCCACGAGAACCTGGGTGTAGTAACCATCGCGGCGACAAATAACCCCACGCTACTGGACCGCGCCCTGCGGAGCCGCTTCGAAGAGGAGATACTCTTCCAGCTCCCAAGCGAGAAGGAGAGGCACAGGATACTCAAACACTATGCACATAAGCTCCCGCTACCTGTGGATGCAGACCTGCTGGAGTTCGCGAAGCGCACCCACAACTTCTCGGGACGGGACCTCAAGGACAAGCTTCTCAAAGTAGCACTTCACCGCGCTATTCTGGAAGATTCGCCGGAGATTAAAAGGGAGCATCTTGAGTACGCGCTAAAGCGCATCCCCGTTATGCCTGAGCCCAAAGAGCTGTACGCATAGGAAACCTTTTTATCCACCCCATCCAAAATCTCCTCATGCAGATACTTCCCCTGCGTTGCGATTCACCCCCTGGGGCTGAGGCTCCGAAAAGATATGGAATACAGCTTCTCGATGCTCACAACCTGGCTGGCAGAGAGCACCTGGAGTTTGCAGTGGAGCAGGCAAAGAAGGCCTTCGAGAGAGGTGAAAACATCTCAACTGATTTTCTAATAGAGGTGATGGTGCGCGCCTCGGCTAACAGACAGATAAAGGTTGCCCTTGAGAGGCTTGGTATTCGTGGCTCGAGGGAGGTTGTTGCCGTAGCCGAGGAGATACCAAAGGAATTTCTGGAGCACTACTCCTGCCGCGAGTGTGAGGATGTGCTGGAGATGACAGAGGAGAAGTACCAGCGCCTCAAGGAGATGTACGGCATAACAGAGGTAGAGATTCAGACCCTGGCGGAGGCGAATTTCCAGAGCCGTGCGGGTGTACTCAGGGAGCTCATCAAGGAGAGAATAGCCCTCATGGCTGCGGAGTAACACAAAGTTTATTAACAGAGGTATAGAGAGTTCTTTATGTTCGACCTGCCAACACCGGAGGATTTGAAGAGGTTCCGCAAACGCCTGGGATTAACGCAGACTCAGCTTGCTGAGAGGGCAGGAGTTAGCCAGTCGCTCATCGCACGGATAGAGGCTGGAGATATAGACCCCAGGTTATCAACACTGAGGAAGATAGTTAACGCCCTGAAGGAGAAGGACGTAAAGGTAAAGATTCCTGTGGAGAGGATAATGAAAACTCCGGTTATCCATGTATCGCCAGACGATACACTGGGCGAGGCTTCCAGGCTTATGGAAAAGCACGGTATTTCACAGCTTCCTGTGCTGGAAAATTATGTGCAGGTGGGCAATATCACCGAAGACCAAGTGCTTGAGGCTCTGGATTTCGACGACCCCTCAAAGATAAGAGTGAAGCGTGTCGCCGAGGTGATGGGAGAGGGGTTCCCCACGGTGAGCAAGGATACCGACGTAAAGGTGGTCTCAAAGCTCATAGAGAGCAACCGTGCAGTGCTTGTTGTGGAGAAGGGCAAGGTTAAGGGCATAGTGACCAAGGCAGACCTCCTCAGGCTCATGGAAAGGTAGCGCGCTGAGATTAGGAAAGGTTTATTTATGCATACCCTTTATTCATAATTCATGGATTTAACCGACCTGAGCTTTGCCTTGGAGGATGTGGTTTTACCCAACCTTACCTATATCGCCGCCTCTGCGGTTGCTGTTTTTGCCTTTGCCCTCCTCTACAGGCGCAGGAGCGGGTCAAAAAGGGATGAGAGGATGGGGGCGCTTGAAAAGTCCGAAGCCGAGAAGGCAAAACTCCTCAGACAGTTAGAAGCCCTGGAGGAGGAGAAGCGCGCTATGGAGGCGAAGCTCGCTGAAGCCAGAGAAGCGCTGGAAAGGGAGAAGATGGAACGCGCCGCCAGGGAGAAGGAAGTTGAGGAGAGGGTCAAGGCAAGTGAGAAGGAGCTTCTCAAGTTAAATGCACTGAAGGATGAGATAGAGCTTCTGAGGAGGAAGATAGGCGAACTTGAGCTGGAACGCAAAGAGGTAGAGGAAAAGTACATTGAGAAGATGCAGGCCCAGAAGGTGGAGTTTGAGGTCAGGCTCAAGGAGAGGCAAAGGGAGGTTAAGGAGGCGCTGCTCAGCGCCGAGAAGGAGAAGAACACCCTCAGGAAGGAGTATGAGCAGAAGATTCTGGACAGGGAGAAGGCAACAGAGGCGCTGCGGCACGAGTATGAGCTCAAGCTCAAGGCACTTGAAAACAAGATGAAGGCCATGGAGAAGAGGCACGTCGAAGAAATTGAGGCTGCCAGGGAGGAGGTAGAAGAGGAGAAGGAGGAAGAAATCAGGAAGCTCAGGGCAGAGATGAAAAAGGAGAAGGATAGGCATGAGCGCAGGATAAAGGAACTCAAGGAGAAAACAAAGGAGACTGTGCAGAGGGTGATGGAGGACAAGGAAGCACTTATAAAATCTCTGCGCGAAGAGGTTGAGAAGCTCAAGACCCAGAACGAGAAGCTCAGGGAGCAGATAAGATTGATGGAAATAGACAGGCTGTGATGACATGATTGTGCTCTTTTACTTCCTTGGCGAGGAGTTTACCCCGGTGCATACGGCAGCTGCCGCTCTACCCCTCCTGGTTGCAATCTTCCTTGCCCTCCGGCTCAGAAGAGCCATGGTGAGCATTAACAGATTGAAGAAGAGGGTTGAGGAAATCGACAACGAAAAGGCTGAGGTGTTCTCTAAAAAGGAGGCTCTTGAGAGGGAAGTGGGCGAACTGAGGGCGAGGGTTGAGGAGCTTGAGAGGGAGTACTTGGGCAAGAAGGAGGAAATCGAGGCAAGGGAGAGGGAAGTTGCTGAAAAGGAGAAGTTGCTTAGCGAGGAACTGCTCAATGTAAGTGCAATGCGGGATACCATAGAGATGTATCGCGAAAAGGTAGGCACCCTCGAGAAGGAGATTGAAAATCTCAGGCGTGAAGTAGAAGAAAGAGAGGAGAGCTACAAGAAAGAGCTCGAAGATGTGAGGAAGAGATTTGAGGAGCAGTCGAAGGAGATTAAGTCGAAGGCCAAGGAGGTTGTATCCAAATTTTCAGAAGCAAAGGAAGCAAGAATTGAAGCTCTTGAAGCCGAAAATGAGGAGCTCAAGAAGAAGGTTGATGAGCTCACGAAGAGGCTTTCTCTGTGGGAGTCGGTGGAGGACCTATGAGCCTCGCTTCTGAGTTTGCAAGTCTTGCAGAGGAGGGTGAGAGGCTTAGAGAAGCCGGAAATTACGCAGAACTTGCAGGGAGGCACAGGGAGTGGAGTCTGCGTGCCGTAAATTCGCTTATAGAGATTTTCGGCCGGGATTCTGAGCTGACCAGGGATTTTATAAACGATAAAACCATCGCGGAGGAGATAATATCCAACCTCGCAAAGCGCGGCTCCGCTATGCCCGGATTCCTGTCTGCTTTCAGTACAGATGCGAAGAGGTTGAAGACGCTGCTGGAGAGGCAGGCCGGCATCCTCAGGGCAGCTGAAAGGGCTGCAGATAGTGAAGCGCTGAAGCTTAAGGCGAGGCTTAAGAGGCGGGTGCTTTCTGATTTACTGCGCAGCGCTAGGAGGCTGCTCGAAAATCACATGAAGGACCCGGCTGCTATCCTGGGCAATGAGGTACTGCTCGAGGTTCTGCGCCAGCGCTGCGATGCAATTGGAATAGAGTACTCACCCATTGATGACACTAAAACTCTGCTCGCACTTCTCAGAGAGAAGGGGGAAGAATATCCCGACTATGAAAGACTCGCATCCATAGGAGAAGCAGCGCAGGAGGGGCACTTCTTCACCTATACAAAG
>NZ_JBPMGE010000023.1:0-4866 GCF_054014795.1 Candidatus Pyrohabitans sp.
CCCACGTAGCGGTAAACCTTTGTCATGCTCGCCTTGAAGTACTCGGCGCTGACGGTGAAGCACAGGTGCATGGGCGAGAGCTGCACGCCGAGGTAGCCTGCGGCGAAGATTAGCAGCAGGTGGTCTCCAACGATTGCATCCCCCCTGCCCACGAAGGAGATGAACAGCGGTAGAGCAATGCTCGGCGGTCCCATCTCTATTCCCACGGCGAAACCTATGAGGAAGCTCACCACCAGGGCTACTACGGTTATTGGCAAACCGGCGCCGCTCAGCATCTCTATTACCCGCGAAGCTGCGCTGCTCGCCTCTATGCCATTGCGGAAGAGCATCACCCCGTAGATAAGCACCCCCATGCGCGGGTCAAGCGCCTTTCTGCCTATTTCTATAAGTTTATCAGGGGAGGGTCTGGTATAGGCGAGAGTCAAAAAGAGCACAGCGAGCATGGCATACGCAAGCTCAACCCCGGCAACTAGGGCGAGGAGGATTATCGCAATAATCGGCCAGGCGTTTAAAGCAAGCGCTGGAAAAGCTCCTCTAAATCCGCCCTTTGAGCGAAACTCCAGGTCGGGGTAGGTGATGAGCAGCCCGGCGAAGAGGGCAGCGAGGGTTAAAGGCAGATTTATCCTTATAAGCTCCATAGCACTCGTCTCGACCACACCCATGGTGATGATAAATGCAGGGTATAGAGGCCAGGTGGGTATCCACAGGTGGCGGAACCAGTAGTTGGCAAATGTCGCCTTCTCACGCGGTATGCCCTGCTCTTTAACCATGCCTGCCAGCATCATCGCCGAGACAAGCGCTCCCGCGGGCATGGGCAGGAGGCCTATGATTAGAGGCACGGTTACCAGCACAGCTTTGCCACCCATTGAGGATATGGCAGAGGTCAGCCTGGAGAGCATGCCGGCGCTCTCCATGGTGTAGCTGAGCAGGAGCACTGAGAAGAGGATGAGCATTAGCTTAAGCGTTGCCCCGCTTGCGAGGGTTGAAGAGGCAAGGGAGAGCGCCTCCCGTGAAGGCAGCGTGGCTATGGCGAGAAAGCTGGCTCCAGCCAGTATCGCATACCCCACGTGCTTCCTGAGTTTTATGAGCAACAGGATTATGCCTATTGCGATAAACAGCGCTATAGCTGAGTCGAAGTGCATGTCTCTTTAGGTTACTCTAACCTCGCAAAGGGATTGCTGGTACCCCTAAGTTATCTGTTTAACCCGGACCTATATGTGCCTTTGTGTATCTGTAGGCAAGGATAGCACAAAGCTGAGGATAGGATGTAAATATTTAAGAATGAAGAAGCTAAGAAAAACAGGGAGGTAGCTGTTCAGAGAGACCGTATTGCAATTTGTTAAAATGAGGAGTGGTTATGGGTAATTCGTCAGAGAAAAAATCACTTGGATACTGGTCTGTTGTTTCTATTGGTGTGGGAGGGATGGTTGGCGGTGGAATCTTTGCTGTCCTTGGACTTGCTGTTCAGCTTGCACATGGCGGGACTCCTGTTGCCTTCCTGTTGGCTGGAATTGTGGCTTTAATAACCTCTTATTCCTACGCAAGGCTATCTGTTGCCTACCCTGCCCAAGGCGGGACGGTTGAATTTTTGAATCAGGCCTTTGGCTCGGGAGTGATTACGGGAGGGCTGAATATTTTGCTCTGGTTGAGTTATGTGGTTATGCTCTCCCTGTATGCCTCTGCCTTTGGGAGTTATGGGGCCACTTTCTTTCCAGAAACCATGCAGCCATTCTTGAAACATGTTTTTATTAGCGGGATTGTAATACTGTTAACCGGATTAAATATCCTGGGAACAAATATCCTGGGGAAGGCAGAAGAGTGGATTGTTGGCCTAAAGATTGCCATCCTCCTGTTTTTTGCAGGAGTGGGATTACGCAGTGTGGATATTCAGCGACTGGAACCCTCAACCTGGGCTGACCCTCTCCTGTTGATTGCGGGAGGAATGATCATCTTTCTGGCCTATGAAGGTTTTGAGCTCATCGCCAATACTGCGGAAGATGTGAAAAATCCAAAGAAAACACTCCCTCGGGCATACTATTCAGCTGTCGGATTTGTTATTGCACTCTATGTCCTTGTCTCACTGGTAACCGTTGGAAACCTGTCAATAAAGGAGATTGTGGCAGCAAGAGACTATGCACTTGCAGAGAGTGCCAAACCTTTTCTGGGAAGCTTTGGTTTTGCATTAATTGCTGTTGCAGCTCTGTTATCAACCGGCTCCGCAATTAATGCCACATTATATGGGGCATCACGCATAAGCTATATTATCGCAAAAGAGGGAGAGCTTCCAGAGATGTTGGAGAGAAGGATATGGAATCGCCATATTGAAGGTCTGCTTATCACTTCATTTCTTACTCTGTTGATAGCAAACCTCTTTGACATCTCAAGTATTTCAATAATGGGAAGCTCTGGTTTTTTGCTTATTTTTGCGGCAGTGAATATTTCTAATTTGCGCCTGTATGTTAAAACCAGAAGTTACAGGTGGATATCTGCACTTGGTGCAATAGTTTGCTTATTTGCTCTGGGGGCATTGGTCTGGCAGACAGCAATAGTCTCTCCGAAAATGCTTTTGGTACTTGTGGTGATGGTGGGTATCTCTCTTGCTATTGAGATTGTGTACAGAAGGTTTACGGGCAGAGAGATACGTCCGCAAATTCCAAGGTATGGTCATGACAGACTTCAATAAATCACGGTGGTCGGAGAAAGATTTTGTCGATGAATATCTCGAAACGGCAGATATCCAAATCGTAGAGCGGAGGAGATTGCTGGAACTCTTAAAGTCATTCTATAAGCATTTCCTGGGGAATAAAAAGCAAAACAGGGTTCTGGATCTTGGATGCGGAGATGGCATCCTTATTCATGAGCTTCTGAAGGTTGACAGCGCAATATCAGCCACGCTGATTGATGGTTCAGAAGATATGTTGAATAAAGCGAAAGAAAGGCTTTCCAGCTTTAAGAACCTCAATTTCATCAGGGCAAGCTTTCAGGAGCTGCTGCATAAGGACATTCAACTTCCTTACTTTGACCTTGTGGTTTCCTCTCTTGCTATTCACCACCTGAGTATGGACGAGAAGAGGGCTCTGTTTGAGTATATCTACTCCCACCTGAATGAAGGAGGATATTTTCTCAACATAGATGTCATCCTCGCTCCAGCGAAGGCACTTGAGGACTGGTATCTCTCCCTCTGGAGAGAGTGGATACTGGAGAAACAAAACGCCCTGGGGAAAAGAGGCGAATATGTGGATATAATTCGCAGATATAAGGACAGCGAAGATAATAAGCCGGATACTCTGGCAGAGCAGTTGAATGCCCTGAAAGCTGTGGGATTCAGGGATGTGGATTGTTTTTATAAGTATGGAACATTTGCAATGTTTGGCGGCAGAAGGTGAGGGGCATACCCTCGGCAGCAAACTTTCTCTGCGGGACTACAACAACCCTTGCACTCGTGACTCGCAATCCTATGGAACACGCCGTGAGAAGCTTACAACATTGCTTTCACACGGCATGTGCGCCATAAGGTACACACCCGAAATACAAACTCAAAATTGGTTATAAGAGGTTAACTTCGCAGGATACTAATGGTAACCTGCGCAGCACTCGGCGAGTGCTCTGAGGTGGCGAGGAGCCTGAGATGAAGAGCACTGAATATCCTGGCTGCGCTACAGCTCGCGCATAAGCGCGGGGATCTCTTTTGAAACCCTCGGAAGAGGGTTGATGACAGCAATGAGGGCTCAAGCTGAGCTTGGGTCTGATGTAGGCTCGACAGTGGTGAAACCCGGTTAGTGGTGCTTGCAAAAAACTCAAGCAGGGAAAAACCCCGCCATCCTTAATTCCGGTTGATCCTGCCGGAGGCCACTGCTATTGGGGTCCGCCTAAGCCATGCGAGTCGACCGGGCTTTCCTCCTTCGGGAGGAGAGCCAGGGGCGGACGGCTCAGTAACACGTGGGTAATCTACCCTCGGGTCGGGCATAACCCCGGGAAACTGGGGCTAATACCCGATAGGTGGAGAGGTCTGGAAGGATCCTCCGCCGAAAGCTCCGGCGCCCGAGGATGAGCCTGCGACCGATTAGGTAGTTGGCGGTGTAACGGACCACCAAGCCTGTGATCGGTACGGGCAGTGGGAGCTGTAGCCCGGAGATGGGGGCTGAGACACGGCCCCAGGCCCTACGGGGCGCAGCAGGCGCGAAAACTCCGCAATGCTCGCAAGAGCGACGGGGGGACCCCAAGTGCCCCTGCACTGCAGGGGCTTTTGCGGAGTGTAAACAGCTCCGCGAATAAGGGCTGGGCAAGACCGGTGCCAGCCGCCGCGGTAACACCGGCAGCCCGAGTGGTGGCCACTTTTATTGGGCCTAAAGCGTCCGTAGCCGGTCTGGTAAGTCCCTGTGTAAATCCTCAGGCTCAACCTGAGGAAGTGCGGGGATACTGCCAGACTCGGGGCCGGGAGACGCGGAGGGTACTCCAGGGGTAGCGGTGAAATGCTGTAATCCCTGGGGGACCACCAGTGGCGAAGGCGCTCCGCGAGAACGGGCCCGACGGTGAGGGACGAAAGCCAGGGGAGCGAACGGGATTAGATACCCCGGTAGTCCTGGCCGTAAACGCTGCCCGCTAGGTGTTGCACGCTCTACGGGGGCGTGCAGTGCCGAAGCGAAGGTGATAAGCGGGCCGCCTGGGAAGTACGCTCGCAAGAGTGAAACTTAAAGGAATTGGCGGGGGAGCACCACAAGGGGTGAAGTCTGCGGTTTAATTGGATTCAACGCCGGACATCTCACCGGGGGCGACGGCAGGATGAAGGCCAAGCTGATGACTTTGCCGGACGAGCCGAGAGGAGGTGCATGGCCGTCGTCAGCTCGTACCGTGAGGCGTCCTGTT
>NZ_JBPMGE010000024.1:0-52195 GCF_054014795.1 Candidatus Pyrohabitans sp.
TTTCACCCAAAATAATCCCCCAGCTTCTTCTGCTCCACACTCTCGTCGGTGAATATGCTCTCTATGCTCATGCGCAGTATCTTCACGCGCTGCCTCAGGTAGTCCTCCAGCGAATACTTATCCAGAAGCCTCTCGGTCACATTCAGGTACTTCTCCACACTTCCCCTTGCCACAGTCAGCACCAGCTTTCCGTTGCAGCGCCGGCAGCGCCCCAGCAGAGGCACCCGGCGGTACTTTGCATTGCAGTTGACGCACCTCACCTTCTGCGTGGCAAAGGCGCGCAGGTTTCCAGCCAAGTCGGGCAGAAAGTGGGTCTCTATCACCCTTCTCGCCACGTCACGCTCATCCACACTGCGCAGCTTCCCGGCGAGGGAGAGCTGCTTCTCAAGCTTGTCCACCATCTCCTTCAGCGTCTTGTAGGCTGAGACAGTAACTCCAGCGGAGATGTCGCTGGTATCGTGGGTGAAGCCAAGCTCATGATAAACATGGGGTTTGCCCAGACGCCGCCTCACAGTCTCTATCTTACCCTCAAACTCCTGGGGTTTAGCATATCGCAGCGTTGCCTCATAGAACTCCAGAGGATAGCGCTCCACCACATCTATATTGTGCGCCTCACTGTCCACCTCGCTCGGGTCAAGGTGGGTGGTTAAAACCAGGGGAGCGTCCATTGTCCCGCCACGGGTGGCAGGGAGGAAGGCCTTTGAGAAGTTGAGGAAGGCATCCATCATCAGAAAAACGCTGTCCTCGTCGCCGTCGCAATTATAGGCGAAGATATCATTTATAAGCACCACATGACTTGGCTCCACATTCAAGGAAATTACAAATTCTGTATCTGTAGCAACTATTCTTCTTTCTACAATTTCTTCAAGCCACACGTTGCCTCCATCTGCCATTGCCCTTACAGAACGCAACGGAACATTTTCAATAACCTCCCTAACCCTCGCTTTTTTTCTTGAGCTTAAAAATCCTATTTCTGATAGGAATTTATATGCATTCCCAGAGGAAATTCTAATTATATATCCATTAAATTCTATTTTTTTACCCTTTCTATTGTAAAATTCATACACATATCCTTTACATATCCTTCTTTTTTCTTCTGTCACCTTACAGGCAATCCCCAGGCTTTTCAAAAGAATCGCAATGTCCAGAGCCAAATTCCTGCTAACAGTAGTTGAGCGGATATCATAGCGGTCTTTTGCAATAAAGCCGTCTCCTTCAAAGTAAGCCTTAAGGAAGCTTATCCTCACCTTTCTACTGCTGGAAAAGATAATAGCTGGAATGCGCTTTTTATGAGCGCCTTCTCCAGCGCCAATGATTTTAAAAAACCAATAAATAAGCCTGCTTGAAATAGTAATCTTCCATTTGCCTTCTCTGGATGCTTCTACTCCAAAAACAGTTCTAATAAGATCAGTGATTCTCTCTTTAATTTCTTCATCGCTAGAAGCAAAGCTAACCTGATAGAAATTCCTATTCTTGCATCTTGTATATCCTTCTGCTGCGTAGAAGCCAAGAAGTTCACCGAGAGCAGATACGTCATTGATAAATCTGTTTACGGTGATTTTATCTCTCTTTATCGAGAGTTTTATTCTATCCGGCAGAGATTCCTTAATTTTATCCCCAAAAATTTTCTCCAATATCCAAAGAGGCATACTTCCCCTGCTTATATAGTTAAAAAGAAGCTTTTTATTTATACCAAGTTTTTCAGATGCCTTTGACAGGTATCTACTTTTTTCTCCTGAGAACTTTATCAATATATCTAAAATTTCCTCTCTGCTGAAACCTCTTATCATTATATCTTTTTCTACCTCATTGCCCAATATTAGGTCAAGAAGGTCTATTTTGTTAATCTTTTCTTCACATTCAACTTCCTTTGGGGAAGCAAGTAATTCGCCAACTTTAATTTCTCTGGCTTCCCTTTTGACAACCTTGCCTCCTGAGAAAACAGGGAATCTATGGTCAGGGGTAACCCGCAGTTCCTTTCCGCTGCGGGTTTTCAGATAGATAAGATGCTCAGGCGCAGGATGAACAGAAACCTCCTTTACCTCGCCCTTAATCACCTTACCCGTCACTGGGTCAAAGGAGGTAACAAAAAGTCTCTCCTTAGGAGTCATTATTTTAGTTCCAACGCTATCTTCATCTCTGAGTGTGCACAACCTTATAAGCTCCCTGAGGCTGAGGTGGCCCGCCCCATGCACAAGAATCTTCTCATCTGGGTGGAAGCAGTTGCGACGCTTGGCTGCATGGAAGTAGGGGTGAGCGTAGCCCACGCTCGCCCGCGAGAAGCCCACTATCCTGCCAAGTATCGCCGCCGAGGTGTGCGGCGCTAAGCCCAGCACCAGGTGGCCCAGCAGGTCCTCCCTGGTGGTGGCATTGTAGTAGGGCTCCAGCCCATAAAGTTCCTCAAGGAGCTCATCCACAAAGTGCGCAACGCGGAGAAGGTATTCAGCGCCGCTCTCGGGCAGGATTATGTCCTGTGGAAACAGCTCCACTATCTGCTCCTCGCTCTCCAAGGGGTTGCCTTTATAATCGCGGGTATAGCCAAGCTCCCGCATCTTCTCAACACTTACCCCTATCTCCCTGGGTCTGATGTGGGTAACCGGAACATCGGTGGCGTCGAAGCGCACTGTACCATCTTTGAACACATAAACCTCATTGCGGGAGCGCAGTATGCCCTTCTCCAGCGCCTCAGGCATCTTGTAGCTGGAGGTCATACCTATAACCCCCTTCAGGTTGTTGCCGGTGCTTCCAACCCGTCCCTCCGCCCTGGAGAGCAGCTTTTTAAGGTCAATCTCACGCTGATTGTAGTAATTCAGCCTTCCGTGGCATTTTGGGCAGGCTTCATGCTCATCTTTGGCCACAAACCCGCAGGATGCACAAACCCTGCGAAGCCTCGTCTCGCCACCGCAGCGCTCGCAGCGCGTAAAAATCCCAACTTCGCCGCAGCTTTCGCACTCACGGTAAGCCACATCAACGCTTATCCTGCCAGCCTGCGCTGCCTTCTTGACATCGCGGGTCTTGCCCCCGTGCCGCCCTATGGGAAAGAGCAGATTCACAGGGGGCGACATCCTGCGCTCCTTCGCCTTCTCGGGTCGTCCCATCCTTGCACCTATGTAGGTTGGCGCCTTCTCCTGTACCCTCACCCCGAAGGAGTTCACCAGCTCAATGGTGCTGCTCGCACGCTCATATGCGGCGTTGAAGGCTTCCATGCCCTCGCCCAGGCAGCGAAGCAGCGCCCTGTATTCCCTTAGAACCACCCTGCCATCAACAACACGGTGAGGCACGCAAAGAAGCTCCAGGACGCGCTTTTCGGGACTCATATCCAGAATAAGCGCATCGTCTTCGGTTTTGCCGGTGAACAGCCACTCGGCGAGAGCCTTCAAATCCTCCTTGGTAACGTCATGGTAGAAGTAGGTGTAGCGGGGGTGGAGGGGTATGCCCAGCTCTGTGCTCAACTCCAGCGCCTCCTCCTCACCGGGCACCTGAGAGGGGTCAAGGTAGCGGCTATATTTTGAGTGCTCTCTGCCCTTCAGCGCCTGCTCCAGCTCCTGCACCCACCACTCCTCGCAGTAGCCCGCTGGAATAAGGGGATGGTTGTTCTCCAGAAAATCACCGTAGTTCACTAGAATGTCGCCCAGAAACAGAATCTCTTCAACCTCATCTTTAATCTCTTGAGCCTGCTCCACTGTGGAGACGCGAAGAACACTGCCGCTGCGCAGCTTCACCACAGGCCCCTCGATGGTATCGCACGGCGTTACGGCGGTGCCCTTACCGGGGCGCTCAGTCTTCATCTGCGTACCTATGGCGATGAAACCGTCTGTTATAACCATCGTTGCAGGATGAATTGCCATGCTCGCAAAGCCTGAAGCCCTGCTCCTGCCGTAGCGCAGGCGAAAACCACCCTTGGCAGAGGGATGTGAGAGCACAGGTCTGCCAGCAACCAGGTCTGCGATGTACTTAAAGTTGGGCTTTATCTCCACCTCGCCGGGATCTTTGCTCTGCTCCACCTTACCCGAGACGAGCTCAGCCAGCCAATCCCATCCTGCAAAGTTGAGCTTGCGCACATACTTGAGCACCTTCGCCGCCTTCTGGAGCAGACCCTCGGCTAATACGAGAACAGCCCCACCTCGAAGCTGGTTGGTCTCAACCCTCGGCAGGTCGCGGTAGCCGGCAACTTCAACCCTGTCGGTGGGCTCGCCGGTAACCTCCACGGGCAGAGAGCGCACCGCCCTGCGCACCTCCTCAGCCTTGGGGTAGTACTGAAGGCGAGCTGCCTCATGGTGATAAAGGTCAACCTCCTCAACAAACCGCTCCACCTCATCCTCCGTGGCTCTGTACCGCTCCAGCGAAAGCGCCTGCCTTATGGCGTCGCCAACAAGCACTGCCAACGCTTGTGCAGAGCCACCGGCAGAGCGTATTGGACCGGCGAAGTAGATAGCGAGATACTCGCTGTTGTCGGCGTTCCTCTTTATCTTCACCTTGACTATGCCCTCGAGGGGTGCGGCAACTATACCTTCGGTGAGAACTGCCAGCGCTGTGCGCAGCGCTTGTTCCGCCGCCTTCTCCCTCGAATCGAAGCCACCGAACCTGTCCTGTACTATCTCCCTCGCTATGGCTATCGCCGCCTCCTCGGCGCTCATCTCTGCGCAGAGCTCGCGGATGCGCGGAGCAACCTTCGCCGGGCCAACCAAACCCTCGACACGTTCTGCCATGTCCTTGGCGAGGGGTATCTCAACCTCCAGCGATGGGTCATAGCCCAGCTTTCTTGCTGAGCGAGCTATCCTCAGCCCCTTCCTCACATTCTCCTCAAGCTGTGAAAAGTACTCCTCCATCTCCATAAAACTCGCCTAACAGAATCTCATAATTGTGGTTCGCATATACTGAAGGTCTATTATGGGTATCTTGCCCGGTGTGGGGCGGATGTTCATCTTCTTCTGAAAGCTGGTCTGCTCCTGGAAGGTGCCTGAGTTGACCAGTAGGGTGTTCCTGTAGTTTTCAACCTCCGTACTGTGCACATGCCCCATGTGGAGTATATCGGGAGGCTCCTCCAGCAGAAGGTAATCAAAGAGTTCGGGAGCGAGAGGTACTCGGCCCCCGTACACCGGTGAAAGGTGGCGCTTTCTTATAATCGACTGCATCGCCTTTGCTGGCGAAGAATAGCTCAGTCCGGGTATACTCGCTATAATATCGTCAAGGCTTCTGCCGTGGTAGCTCACCAGCTCAACACCATGCAAACTGGCAAAGCAGGGGTTGCCCACCATGTGCACCCTGGGGTCCTCGTACAGAGCAGGAGCAAACTCCTCCTCAATCGCCGGCTGGGGCTCAGCCTGACGCGCAGCGTCGTGGTTTCCTGGCGTAATTATTATCTCAATGTACTCCGGCACGCCCTCCAGAAATCTGCTGAAGGCAGCGTACTGCTCATGAATGTCCTTGATGGTAAGCTCGTCCTTCTGCTCCGGATAGATTCCAACCCCATCCACAAGGTCGCCGCCGATAACCAGGTACTTCACCCTGGAGGCAAGCTCACGCTGCCTGGGTGTGCCCATTTCGCCGGCCAGCCACTTAATAAAGCGCACAAAGGTCTCCTCAATAAACTGGGTGCTGCCCACGTGAGTGTCAGAGATCAAAGCCACTGCCACAGGTTCCTCGCTTCTCCGTGGCTCCCTGTTCACAGGCACATCGGGAAAAAATATCTCCTTTGCTATAACAATATCGCGCCCATTGGGGAGCACCCCGGCTATGCCTATTACCTCATCCTTTGTTATCTCCTTTGCCTCTTCAAGAAGCCCTCTGTCCTGGTTGAGGATGAGCACAGGAACAACGCCACTGGGGTCCTCAAGCTCCAGTATAAGGTGTCCCTTCTTGCTTGTGCGAATATCGTTGACCATGCCTATGAGCTTAACCTCTCCGGAGTAGCGGGAGCTTTTGATGTGCTCTATCATCACCGACTCCTTGAGAGAGGTACGGTTTTTAAGCAGCTTCGCCAGCCTCTCGAAGCGGTTGTTGAAGTAGCTTACAAAGCTTTCAATACTGCCCTCACAGTAAGATTTCTTTGTTATATCCTGCTCGCGCTTAATCTTAAGATTTGAATCGTACTCCTGAGACAGTCTTTTCTCAGAGCGCCTATGCACAACCACCTTTTCCTCTTTTCTTATTTCTCTGAGCTTTTCGACTGTTAAAACACTTGCAGACTCCTCTCTGGCGATATTGATAAGTCTGCTTATCACCTCCTCCCTGTCAGGGCTCCTCTTTATCTCTGCCAGAACCTCAGGGTGAAGGTTGACCCCGCACTCCACAAATTTTGACACTATTTCCGCGTCGTTCATACCCTTTTAATCCTCATCTGTGAGCTATATAATGTCAATGGGAGCAGCGTAAAAGTGAGAAGAAGTTAAAGAAGCCTAGTCTGGGCTAGAGTAAACTTTGAAAGACTGCGCAGGCGGATGTCCTCTTCCACCACCCGTTTTATATCCCCGAGGGGGACCTCGAGCTTTATCTCACGGGTTCTCCCGTACCTGCCCTTGCTTATAACCGTTGAGTTCAGTATGCCCAGCATGTCCAGCTCTGATATCAGGTCTGAGATTCTCCTCTGGGTAAGCGGGTCTATTTCAATCGCCCTGCACAGGTTCTTATAAACCTGGTATATCTTACCCGTGGTTATGAACTTTGTACCCCTCTCTTCCAGCAGTATCACCGCATACAGGAGAACCTTGGACTGCGTTGGCAGGGTGCGCACCGCCTCGACGACGTTGTCTCTCTCTATCTTCTCATTCGCCTTGCGAACATGCCTCTCGGTTATTATTTCCGCATTTTCCCTCTCTGCAACCTCTCCGCTCACCCTGAGAAGATCCAGAGCACGGCGCGCATCACCATGCTCGCGGGCTGCCAGAGCTGCGCACAGGGGGATTACATACTCATCCAGTACTCCAGGCTCAAAGGCAAGTTCAGCCCGCTGCTTGAGTATATCTTCGAGCTGCGTTGCATTGTAGGGTCTGAATACTATCTCCTCCTCACCGAGGGAGCTCTGCACTCTGGTATCGAGATAGCTTGTAAACTTGAGGTTATTGGAGATGCCTATTATGCTAACCCTCGCATGCCTGAGCTCAGAGTTGATTCTTGTGAGGTTGTAAAGCACCCGGTCGCCGCCCTTTGAAACAAGGCGATCAATTTCGTCCAGTATTATTACAACATTGTGCCTCCTCTCATCAACAGTTTCCTTGAATGTGGCATAGACCTTGTCTGTAGGCCAGCCCGTGAAGGGCACATTTTCACCGAAGTGCTTGGCCAAATTTGCAAGGACGCGGTACTGGGTATCTGTAACTTCGCAGTTTAAATATACTGTAGAGATGGGAACCCCGTACTTTTCCCCCGTCTCAGTCAGCTCCCGACATATAAATTTTGAAACAATCGTCTTCCCGGTACCGCTCTTGCCATAGATAAGTATGTTCGACGGCGTCTCTCCCTTAAGTGCAGGAGCCAGAATAGTCGCAAGGGAATTTACCTCCTCCTCACGGTGAGGAAGCTCATCTGGCGTATAGCTGTGCCTCAAAGCTTCTTTATTCCTGAAGAGTGGCTGTCGATGAAGGAAGGATTCAAAAATTCTTGCAAAGGAATTCCTGACCTCCATACTCATATACTCCTCAACCTTCCACTTGAAATAAGGGTTTGGGGCAAACCAACTTAGTATAATACATCTGTCGTATTTAATATTTTTGAGTTACCACCCTGTCCTTCCACTGGAGTTTTATTACAAAAAGTAATATCCTTTAAATAATAGATAAATTTATATAATAAATCATGATAAAATACTCAAAATACAAAATATTTTGCACCATGATCTGGGAGACCCCTTTATTTCCTGTGGAAATTGTTGACAGTGTGTGAGCTGAGAACACCGCCTATCTGCAATTATTGAAAAGTCATTCTAAAAACGATCTATAACAGAAAAATTTTTAGTTATTGCAAATTCAAGAAAGTGTCGTTTTATAGAATATATTCTATATCTACATGCTTACCAAAGGGCAAAATTATCGTTAAAAATTCATTATTTTAAAATCGTAAAATTTTTATATTAGAAACTTTATTACTTATCTGAATACTTCTCGTCATATATTATTACAATCTTATTCTCCACTTCTCTGACTTCCAGTGGAAATAATGGGGTGTCACCCTTTGTTTTACACCTGTTGGCAAGGTTTATCTATGCAGAAAAGAAAGCTAAGATGAGGTAAATATGGCAAAGATTGTGGGAATGATTTTCGGTGAGGTTGGATATGGAGATTTCAATTTTCTCGTAGCGAGGGATGCCAACCTCGAGAAGGGGGAGTATGTAAAGGTCAACCATGAGAAATACGGCTGGGTTCTTGCCCAGGTTCGTACAATCAAGCGCTACAATGACCTCTATTCTCTCAATGCAATCACAGGTACCACCATACCGAAGGTTCAGGAGGAGCGCATAATCGCCAATGCAAAGGTTATAGGGTATATAGACAGGGATGGCCTGCTTAAGATGCCCAAGATACCCTTCAGACCTGGTGAAAAGGTTTACGAGGCAGATGCCACGATAATAAGAAAGTCTCTAAAGCTTGAGGGAAAGAGGGGTATTTATCTCGGCCTGCTGGAAGGGCACAGCAGGAAGATTCCAGTCTATCTAAACCCCAACAAGCTCATTCAGAAACACATTGCAGTGCTTGCAAAGACGGGCGCTGGCAAGAGCTACACTGTTGGCGTTCTGATTGAGGAGCTTATTGAGAAAAAGGTGCCCGTGGTTATAATAGACCCCCACGGCGAATACTCAGCCCTACGCTATCCCAATGACAACCAGAGAGAACTTTCCCTGATGGACCACTATATGGTAAGCCCCAGGGGTTATGAGAGCATTGTGGAATACACCCCGAACCAGAGCATCAACCCCCAGGCGGACCGCAAGCTCAGCCTTGACATCACCCGCTTTACAATAAACGACTTCATAGAAATGCTCCCCACAAAGATTACAGACACCCAGAAGGGGATTCTCTTTGAGGCCCTTAAGGTTGTGGAGACCTATGGGCGCTACAGCATAGAGGACATAATCCGCGTGATTCATGAGCATGAGAGCAAGGCAAAGTGGAATCTCATCACCAGCCTTGAGATGCTCCGCGAGAGCAAGATCTTCGAGGGTACCCCTATTAAGACCTCTGAGCTTGTGCACAGGGGGATTACCTCCATAATCAACCTGCGCGGCGTTCAGCCTGAGATTCAGGATATCGTGGTCTCCCGAATAGCTGCTGAGATATTTGATGACCGTAAGAGGGGCAAGGTTCCGCCTCTGCTCTTCCTCATAGAGGAGGCGCACAACTTTGCTCCTGAGCGCGGCTTCGGAGCGCGTGCCTCCAACAAGATTATACGCACAATAGCCAGTGAGGGCAGAAAGTTTGGAATGGGGCTGTGCGTTGTAACCCAGCGCCCGGCGAGGATAGACAAGAGCGTTCTAAGCCAGTGCAACACCCAGATTATTCTCAAGGTCACCAACCCCAATGACTTAAAGGCCATAAGCCAGAGCATAGAGGGCTTTACCTCTGACCTGGAGGAGGAGATAAAGCAGCTTGAGCCCGGTGAAGCTCTTGTGGTTGGCGATGTGGTGGAGCAGCCGATATTTGTGGATGTGCGCGTAAAGCGCTCCCGCCATGGGGGTGCGAGTGTTGAGGTTGTGCGCGAGAGAAGGCGTGGCAAAGGGGCGAGAAAGACGGGCTTTGACTCCTTGCTGAGGCGAATTTTCTCTAAATATTAAGATGTGGGTGAAGGTTGGTTGCTGCGGCTTTCCGGGAGGGATGAAGAAGTATTTCCAGGAGTTTTCCCTGGTGGAGGTCCAGAAGACCTTTTATTCTCCGCCGATGGTTAAAACAGCTCGAAGGTGGCGCGACCTCGCAGGAGAGGACTTCGAATTCACCCTCAAGGCCTGGCAGCTCATCACCCACCCGCCGAGCAGTCCCACCTACAGGAAGGCGGGAATAGAGGTTAAAGATAAGGATAGGTATGGGTTCTTCAAACCCAGCGAGGAGGTTTTCTCAGCCTGGGAGAGGACCAGGGAGATAGCTCAGGCTCTGCGCGCCAGCGTGGTGGTTTTCCAGTGTCCGCCGCGCTTTGTCCAGAGCGAGGAAAACATCTCAAACCTTAAAAACTTCTTCGGCGGTATTCGCAGGGAAGGGCTGACCCTCGCGCTGGAGCTTCGCTCTCCCTGGGATCGCGAACTTCTGGGGGAGCTCTGCAGAGAGCTTAAGCTTGTGCACTGCGTCGACCCCCTGCGCGAGGAGCCGGTTACCTCTGGCTCTGCCTACTTCCGTCTCCACGGGAGCTACGAGGGCAGGAGGATAAACTACCGCCACAGGTACAGCGATGAGGAGCTGGGAAGGCTCAGGGAGAAGGTGCTCGGCTTCGACGCTGCATATGTGCTCTTCAACAACATATATATGGGCGAGGATGCGAGGCGGTTTATTAATTTAATAAAAAGAGAAACCTGAGAATATTTTAGTTACTTGAGTTAAATCTAATTACAGAATCTGTAGCATTTTCTTTGATAAAATATCTCCTAAATTTTCCATCATTTTTAATTTCCAATAATCCGGCGTCAATAAGAGTTTTAATGTGTCTCGACACCGTACTTTTATCAAGCCCTGTGATTTTTGAGATCTCTCTATTATTTATTCCTGGATTTTCAAGAATAACTTTTAAAATCTTACTTTCAGACTCTTTTCTCATTGCAGCAGCAATAAATTTTTGATTATTGTCAAATATCATTGAATTTTGATAGATTCTCGTATAACGTCCTATTTTTTCGATAGTCAGCTTACCGCTATACTCTAGGACTTTTAGGTGGTAACGCAGGGTGCTCCTGTTAATACGTAAATTACGGGAGAGCTCCTCTATATTTGTGCCAGGATTATTCAGCACATATTTGTAGATTCTCTGGCGCTGAATATTCTCCAGTATATTTTTAATCCTTCCGACAATAACAGGTAGCGTCTTGAGAAGGCTAAAAGCTCCAACAACCAAGCCAGTTAAATATGCAAGCTTGATCCACATGGGCAGTTCCCAGAAAGAAATAGTCGTTTCGACTTCGCTGTTGTCTACCTCCAGATTATCAATTTTATTTAACTCGGGGTCTCCGTGGGGTCTGACCACATATCCGCCCTGAGCTTCACCATAGACTGGAGCTATAAAATTGAAAAATAAAAGAACGGAAAGGAAAATTGCCAGCTTCATGAGTATAAATTTTTACGTTTACTGTATATAATAGTCTTCTGTTCCTTGGACACTGTAACCATAGACCTCAAAGTACCAGGTACCCACCCCCAATCCATTGGGATTGTATATGTCCAAGTAAATTCTGCCGTCTGTTGCTCCGTCAGAATTATCGTAGTACGGTCCCAGTTTATAGCCATCGGCTGTATAAATTGTAAGTCTGAGCGAATCGCTCGTGTCCCCCCAGTTTAAATCGACTGTCATCAAATTTCCACCTGTTATTTCTCTGGTGTGCCAGTTTGTTTCCCCCTGAGTTATAGTGTCATATACCCGCTGGATACCTATATCCCCATTTACACTATCTTTTCCTGCATCTTTAGCCTTCTTTACAATGTAGCTCTCAGTTTTTGTATTTTTAATGTTCTCACCTGCAGGTACTGCAAAAACCATTCCACTGCAAAGGAGAGCTACAACTAAAAGCCACGAAACCTTTCCCCACATATCACCACCAAAAATTATGAACATTCAATTTATATTTATGTTTTATGACCATTTTGTACAACTGTTGCTCAAAATCACCTTCAGTTGCGTATTATGGTCATAAAGCGTTTATATTAGAAGAGCTCACTTAATTGAGGAAAAACTAGAAAGTGCGGCGAAGCTTGCAAAGATCTAGAATGACAACCAGCTTTATGGGGCCAAATTTGGATTATAAAATAGGGGAGAAAAATATGAAGGATAAAATCCCGAATGAGATTTCAATAAACATCCTAATAACAGCCCTTCCCTCCGTGACTCTTGTTTCGGCCCAGCCTGTAATCATTGGATTCAATGGGGAACCTAATGAGGCTTTATTAGAGAATCATGGTGCAAGGAACATCTCGTACTATAATCTTATTAAGGCAGGTTATGTGGACCTTCCTGCATCCGCCATTCAAAACCTCAAGAAAAATCCTCACATAAAATATGTTGAGCCGGATATTCTTGTCCATGCCTTGGGCAGGCCTTCAAGTCAGCCACCTCAGCAGCTCACTTGGGGTATTAACCTCGTAGGCAAAAAGAAGGGCCGGAATTACAATGACGATAATGGCCACGGCACCCATGTCGCAGGTATAGTCGCCGCCAGTAACAACAACATCGGCGTGGTGGGTGTTGCTCCTGATGCACAACTCTATGCCGTCAAAGCTTTAGATAAATACGGTGGCGGTTATATCAGCGACATCATTGAAGCTATCGAGTGGGCTGTACTCAACAATATGAGCATCATCTCCATGAGCCTCGGGACATCTCGATATTCCCAGGCTCTGGAAGAAGTCTGCGATGCTGCTTACGCCAACGGGGTTCTTCTCATTGCAGCTGCAGGCAACAGCGGCGATGGCAACGCCTTTACCGATGAAGTTATGTATCCTGCGAAATTCGATTCTGTAATCGCGGTGGGAGCGATTAACAGGAATGATACCACACTTTATTTCAGTGCCAGCGGACCGGAGGTTGAGCTTGTAGCACCCGGTGTTGAAATCTACTCTACATGGCCAAGGGATACCTACGCTTATGCCAGCGGCACATCAATGGCAGCGCCCTTTGTCACCGGTATGGCAGCACTGTACTGGAGTGAGAATAAAACGCTGAGCAATTCCGAGTTAAGGGAGTTGTTGAGAAACACCGCTCTGGATCTGGGTGAGGAGGGAAAGGATAACGTGTATGGCTACGGGCTGGTGTTAGCAAAATGAATCACGAGTATTCAATCATGAATACGAGGCGGTGTCCTCACCCGCAGAGAAAGCAAGAAGGACACCGCCGCCCCGCAATGGAGGCACAAAAATGCCCAAAGATAACGACTGGAAAGTGCCTCCTTTTTGATCGAAATAAAAACAAAAGGAGGTTAGATAGATGAGAAGCAGTTGGTTAAAGTTGGGAATACCGGCACTGCTTGCGGTGCTGATGCTTGGGAGCGTGCTGGCAGCATCCAGCGACAATGCAAATGAGATTGCAAAAGATAAAGTAAAAAACAAGGATATAAGTGAGGGACAAATTACCAAGAGAGTACATTCGAATTCTCCCATAGACAAAAAGGCTGAAGAAGAAGCGGAAGTTACAGCGAGTTCTCTTAGTACAGAAAACCTGCAATATATCCGAACAGATACACTGGAAGTGCATCTTGATAAGGCAGATGCATATGCCTATTTCAAACTCTATAAAGAAGATGTGCCTGATAATGACTACGATTACTATATCGTATGGATGCAAGCGACAGGATATAATAAGCAGGATGTTTGCTTGTTCGGCACTGACGACAGCAATCTCTATGAAGTGAAAACAGGCGTTAATTTGAACACAGGAGTTGTTACCGATTGGGAACCAATATCAGACATCAACACAAATGACCCAAAGCAAGTAACAGTATCATTGCAAGTCCAACATAACGGAGTTTCTGCTGGCATTTCAGAAACATTTACTCTAAATAAAGACCATGTAGGACCCGTTTATGGTGACAGTGATGAATTCTGGGCACACTGGGATGGGAATTATGAAGGCAGCCAAGGTGAGAGAAGCGGTTTGGAGTTTAGAGTACCAAAGGGTGCAGGATGGGACTATGAATATACCCTTTACCTCAGTGCAGGATGTGCCTAAGGAAGATGGGATCATGATTACTTGGAAAAAGCTTTTGTTTTATGGGGCAACTGGTGGCATTCTTGTCGCCAGTCTCTCAATTTTATTGGCAGTTATCTCTGATCCCACGATATACTCATATAATCATGATTATATTTGGTGGTCTATTTTTGGTCTAGTCATTGTCGCCTACATTGTATTCTCGTATTATGCGACTCGAAAGGATTCTCCCATTTCAAAAGATATGAGCTGGGCTAGGATTACAATATCTTTTCTCATTATAGTCGCTGTTGTTAATTGGATTAATTTTTTGATTCAATACTTTTTAATCTATGAAATTCTATCACAGATTCATTCGACACCAAAAATCGCGTTTAGGGCATCGATGGTTTTTGGTTTTATATTATCTAACATCTTCATAATTGGAATCGGAATTATGGGCGGGTTGTTTTCCATTTTAATGGAACAATTTATGTCCAAAACAGATATTTAGAGAGGCTCTAAAAATGATGACTGTAGAAGACTTGACAATTCTGGTTTTATTTGGGATATTCATATTTGTGAATATCGCATTTATTTACCTAATTACGCTAAAAATGAAGAAATACTACATTTCTACTAAAGCAAAGCTTAATGTTCAAGATTTCGAAGCAGCCTTCACATCTTATTTAAAATTTATGGCATCTACCATAGTAATAGGCATTCCGTTGATAATTATTCTCACTTTTTCATTGTCATTTTTGAATATATTTGTTCCTTTTCCACGTTTAGTTATGATATACTATGGTGGATTTACTTGGCTGCTGTTTGTAAGTGTTTTAATTTTAAGTACTTTTAATTTAATTAAATCCTTATACCAGAAAGAGAATTATAAAAGGGGAGGGAAATGATGAGCTCTTGAGAAATGCTACAAGAATAATTCAAATGAAATATGGCAAAATAATTAAAATTAAGAGGTAATATGAATGGAAAGAGTCACCAAATGGTTAATTGTAGGCATAATATCGTCGATTTTTAATCCAGTTCCTACTGGATTAGTACTTGGCTATGTATTATTTACTGAGCCAGAGCTGAAAAATGTGGGAAAAATCACGATAGCCATGTCATTTGTATTCATGTTGATATGGTTTTCATTTTTGATAGTTCCTGGAGGATGAATATGAAATATTGTGAAAGGTAGGGTTTATGCCAGCATTTATCCAAGAGAAGGGAGGAAAATCTAGGATGGAAGGTAGTTGGTTGAAGTTTGGAATGTTGACACTGCTGACGCTTATATTGACCCTTGTAGCTGGCTGTACTGGTCTCCTGCCATTAGAAAAACATGAGAATGTCACCAATATTATCTATCCATCTCAAGAGCACAACTACAGTTATGAGAAAAACACCAATCAAACTTCACAAAGGGCCACCTTTGAGCTTGTAGAAATAAAAAGATTTCACGCGAAAGATAAGATTTCTATTTCTCCAGATGGATTGTATTACTGTGTAGGCAGAGACAACGAGGTAAAATTTTACAGAAATGGAACACTATTATGGAGTAAAAGTTTTGACCGCAATATTACCTCTACAGCAGTTTCAGATAACGGAGAGATTGTAGTTGTGGGCGTTCCAAGAAAAATAGAAGTTTACAGTAGCAATGGTGAGCTTCTCTGGGATTTCCCTGTCAATGGGGAAGTAACAGATGTTTCAATATCAAAGAATTTGAAATATTTTGGGGTACTATCCAGTATAAGGAAGCCAATTTATACAGACCCTGAGAAAAAGAAAGGTTATCTCGGAACAAACACAACAACCTATATTTATCTGCTGGATAAGGATGGGAATCTACTTTTAAACGACAGTAACGAATACCTTGGTAAGGCAATAGCTGTAGCCAACAACGGAAATCTTGTTTGCGCATTTACACATCTTCTCTCCGCATATGATATGGACGTACCTCTGGTCTATTACGACCTGAACGGAGATAAAAGAGCTTTATACTCGCTGAATGGCTTCTGGGATGTAGATCTATCCCAAGATGGTGGAGAAATTGTTGCAATGTTTTCAAATGGTGTGGATATATCCTATATGAACTCATCGCTACATAAGCTATGGAATTATACAAGATTCTCAGGAAGTACAGCAAGAGCAGTTTCAATATCTTCAGATGGAAATTACGTTTTAGCAGGATTGGCCTCTGGCGATGTAACGTTATTTGATATGAATGGAAGAATATTGGGCAATTTTAACCTGATAACTGAATTACCGAGAAGTATTATTGCAGATATTTCTTTAAATCTTGATGAAAGGATGATAATTGTCAAGAGCATATATAATGATGTATTTATAGTTAAATTTATGATGAAATCGTAATAAGTCAAAAGAAATGGGATATGATCATAAGGTGGCGAAATATAATGGCTGAAATTTTGGATTATGGTATAATTTTGGTATTAATTTTATCTCTAGGATGCATTCAGCATCCCACTTCGGATTATCAATCCACATCAAGCCTGATCCTTTCAGACTATACTATTTCAGTAGGAAATCGGGTATTGGTGGAGGGTACAGTATGGAACAAGGGACCCCAGGCAGCATCTAACATCAGTTATTTTTAGAAACAAAAGACGATGAGATATTGGATCAGGCTTATTTTGAAAGATTAGAGACCGGTGAGGCAGCTAAATTTCATTTGAATTCATCCTATAGTAAATACTCAAAAAGTGATTTTCAGATGATAATAAAAGTTATATGGGGAGAAAATGGAAAAAATGAAATAGAATACTTAGTTAAATGAGAATAGTGGAAATATAGACTAAGTTTAACATTCGATCACACACTAACAAAGTTTCATCAAGAAGCAACGCTCGTGACGTAACCTGCATAAGCGAAATCTTTGACAGATAACACAACTTCAGTTGCGTATTATGGTCATAAAGTGTTTATATTATAATAAATTAGAAAATATAGCCAATAAGAGGTGGCAAAAGCAAAAGAGGTAGATAGAGATGGTATGGAGAGTAGGAATTTTCTACTATGCCGGTAAAACGACCCCTGTGAGCCAAATAGATGTTTTCATACAAGAATTCAATGGAGTTATACTGCTGAGAACAGAGACCAATCAGAGATGCGATACTACAGATCTCGGCACTTTGATACAGAGAATCAACGACTTCTGGAATCAGTCTCCGGGGTATCAGATTATAGCGGAAATTCCTAATCCGCGTGGAGAGTGTGGTTATAATCAAATGAAACAGTGGTTAGACTCAGTGGAATCTCAGGCAGGCTCGAAGGTTAGAGGATACTGCTTAATGCCAGAAGGTTCATGGACAATGTACAATGCCCAAGCTAGTGATGGAAATCCATGCAGAGAGAATGTGAAGAAAATCGTTGATGATATAAAGCAGAAGAACAAGTATGCAGTCTGGATTCCTGTAGAGGGCAATCTGAGCTTTAACTGGATGGACAAGTGCCAGTCATACATAGGTTTTACGAACATTGCGCCTCAGCCGCATTACTATCAGGTTACAGATACCACAGGCGATGCAAAAAGGCCAAATGGAATGAGCTATAGTGATTTAAAAACCTTCATGCAGAACTGCAAAGCCCGGGGTTGGGGTGTGGAATTCGAGTGCGACAATGCGGTGAAAGGCGAAACCGAGAACTGCATGTGCAAGCTTTCTTGGGTGTGCACCAAGAGAGGAGCAAACTACTACTGCGCATCTAATGCTGTGGGCGGCTTCACCTATATATACCACTACTTCAGTAATGATATAAACAACTACAGAACAGTTAAAAACTACTACAATCAGAACTCATGCCCCTCAGGTGGATACGATACATGCGCAGGAGTCTAACTATAGTAAGTGAATTTATTATTTTTTCCCTTCTTTTTCTATCCCTACCTGCCGCACATGCTTTTGTTCTCGATTACACTTTTGAATGGAACGGCAAATACTGGCTTATAGCAAGTGTGGACTGGCACAACGCCACAGGTATAAATGGCGAATACAGGCTTGTCAGATACGACGGGAGTAACTTTGTCTTGGTTAAGTATGAGAGAGGCAACGAGGATCTGCTTGCAAAAACAAGCTATATAGCATGGAATGGCAGGTACTGGCTTCTTGGTGGGCGGAATACCCTGTGGAAATACGATGGTAAAGAAATTACTGACCTCTCTGGAAAGCTGAACAGTCTTGTGGGGAACTGGTCCACTGTCCATTACATTGGGTGGGGCGAAAGATACTGGCTGATAATTATTCATTCTATGTCTGAAGATTCAGATAAAATAGTGGTGTATGAGGATAACTCTGGATTTAAAACGATCACTGCCGGTTACGATTTTAAATATCTCGAAATCAAGTCTGTAGTCTTTAATAGCGATTACTGGCTTATAGGAGCAAATTATGGAAAGCTGCTGAAATATGATGGCGAAAAGATTGTTGATCTCTCAGATAAAATAGGTGTGCCGGAGGATTTTTCTACGGCAGTCACCAACATAGCTTTCAATGGCACGAGCTGGTTAATTGTTATAAATGGAGCATTTAAAGGGAAGTATGCAGTATACGGCGAGAAAGTTCTGGAATACAATGGTTATAAATTTACTGATCTGACTGAAATTTTTAACAGAACTGAACTTAAACCGGTAGTCACAGGAGTTAACTGGGATCCGAGCAGAAAATACTGGGTGATTACCGGTGGTAATGGAATAATCGGGAGGTACTTCAATGGCAGTTTTACTGTTCTCGCTGAGATGTCAGAACTCTACCCTCTCCCCTGGGAAGGATTTGGTATTAGTGATGTGGTCTACAATCCAGAGGACAAATACTGGCTTATAGCAGGATATAAAGCTTATTTTCATCCATCTACTCCCCGGGGCGTTATAATGAGATTTGATAGGGAAAAACTCTACGATATCACTCCATATGATATTTTCAGTGAGATAGGGCATGAGTTCACCGTAGATGAGGTAAAGTTGAATGGCGATTACTGGCTAATCAGTGCTGATGGAAAGTTTCTGATGTACGACGGCTCTGCCTTTGAAGACCTGACATATCAGGTGCTGAGTCTCACAATACAGCCAGCAAAAATGACACAGAAGGAAAGTCGAACTGCAGAAGAAGAGGTACAGACGAAAAAGAAAACAGTCTGTGGACCTTTACTAATTTTACTCATAAGCCTATTTTCAATTATCACTCTCTGGAATAGGCATAAATTTAATCTGGAAAAATATGAGCGGCGATGAAACTTTCCAGATTTTAAATTTTAGGGTGTTTTTGTAGTAAATTTGTGACAGTTGCGTATTATGGTCATAAAGTGTTTATATTAGAAGAAATTAGAAAATATAGCCAATAAGAGGTGGCAAAAGCAAAAGAGGAGGTAGATAGATGGTGACTGTTCTGGATAAAGCAAAAGAACATTTTGGGGCATATTATGCAGGAAGAACGTACGACGAGTACGTCACTTGGGTATGCACCGAGTTAGGGAGCGGCGACGCAAGTAGACAAGGGCAGGTAGCTATTCGTACGGCGTTTCTAACAATTTTAGCAAATAGAGCCTCAGGAACTGGGTGGCAGTATCAAACGAAATGTGAGGATTTCGCTAAATTTGGGCTTGCAGCGATTCACGATTACACGCCGAAGCCGAATGAGATTCATTTCTTACTCGAATACGGTGGTTGGGCCCTCGGATACGGTGTCAATACCTTTGGTAGTACAATTTCGGTTACGCAACGGGACTGCCTCACTGAAAGCACCCACGGAATAAAGGAGAACTCTGGGAAAATTGATGCAAGATATTGCGCAGAAACGTTAGATACTTGGTGGAGGAACCATAGAACGTCCAACCTGCCCTGCAAAGAATACGATTACTGCAATGATATTCACCGATGCGGCGATACAAGGGTTCAAGTCGCTGGTGAGGTTAACACCCAGGACTGCCCATGCATCGCAAGCCCTAATAGGGTCAGTATCGGCTATCTAGGGATTAAATCTGCCCAGTACTTCGCAAGCGTTGTTTACAACGACACAGAGGTGGGGAGACTTCATCAGGGGCTTTATAACCAACAGCTGGACGTGGGCACAAGGAATACATGGGAGAATAACGGTAAAGATGGAGCATTTTACGATGGGCACTGTCCATCGAGAGGCTCTGCTGCGTGGAATATCAGTGACGCATATGTTGCCATGTGTTGCTTTGGCTTCTGGCTGAGGGAAATAGCAGTTGGTGAGACCACCGCAAACAGCACAGCTATGGATTGGCTGGCAAAATACGTCGATGCAAACTGGGCGTCATTCGATACGAGCTGGCGACCGGTAGTAATGGCAGCGCAGTACGACTTGAATGGCACTCTTGCGAGCAGAGTTAGCGAGGGATATGACGCATCCTCTGATACCCTAGGAAGACCAGTCACCCTTGGAATACTCCTGTGGAGAAAACAAGATGCAAACATTTTTTAACTCCTTTGCTCTCTTTTTTATTTGAGGGAAAGATGAAAAATATTTTTTCCATATTCACAATTGTCGTATTTCTCCCTATTACTGGCTTTGCCCTTGAGATATCCCTAGAAACTCCTCTGAAGATTATCGAAGGCGCAGAGGCTATGCATCCTCCGTTTATAATCTGCAGGGAAGACGGGGAACTATGGTTAATCACCGTCAGAGGCACTGTAAACGGCTCCGAGGAGATTTATTATCGCGCTTCTGAGGATGGAATAAGATGGTCAGCTGAAGAGAGATTAACCTTTTCCAGGGGCATAGATGACCAGCCTACCGGGATACTGGCTAATGATGGCAGGATTTGGCTGTTCTTTCGATCCTCAAGGGACACGGTTTATGACCCTTACAAGGGGAACACTGAGATTTACTACAAAATCTTCGATGGAGCTTGGTTTGGTGATATCAGGTTAACGAATTCACCCGGAGGAGATTTCATGCCTTCGGTAGCTCAGAGCGCTGACGGAAGGATATGGGTTGTATGGACCTCCGACAGGGATGGTGAGGAGAACCTAAGTGTTTATTACAAGGTATACGATGGCCGCTGGTCCAAGGACATCAAGCTGACAGAGGGCCAGGCTTCATCCATCGTTCAAGCCTCCGACGGGAAAATCATAGTACTATATAGGAGAGGACTGGATGTCTACATGATTTATCTATACAACGGGCAGTGGTCTAGGGAGAAAAGGCTGATAGCCACCATGGAGAAGGACTACACAGGTTATCCAGTCATTATCCGCGATGTTGCAGAAAGGCTCTGGCTTATCTACAGTGCCAGGAGAGGAGGCTACAAGGCGGATACCTACCTGTATTACAAAGTCTCAACAGACAACGGCGAGATATGGTCAGAGGAAAAAGTTCTCTATAAATATAAGGGCCAGCCTATTTCAATTCTCGACAGACCCTCGGCATGCCTTAGCCAGGGAAGATTGTGGTTAACATGGAGCGATTATCAACCTAGGGAGGATATGACCGAGGGTTTTGAGATATATATAGCATTTGCAATGATGTCTGAGCCGAGGCAGGAAAAAACAATACCAGAGCCAAGGCAAGGGGTATGCGGCCCAACGCTAATAACTTTGTCAGCTGTTTTATTTGCTCTGTTTTGGAAGGTTAGGAGGTAAGTCTTTTTAATGGATTCAAAATGTTAAAAAGTAAAAAGGGGTGATGAAAAATGGCTACAGGAAGTGCGATAGAGGCATCGAAAGATGTATTCGAAGAACAGTTGCACAAAATGGTCAGAAAATATAAAAGTGACTTCTTGATATAGAGAATTAAACTGAAACAAAGATGAACCTTTGGGCAAGGAATTTACTGGAGCTTCTGAAGGTTGCCAGGTCGATTAAATGTAGAGGTGTTTGAGATGAGGTTAGAGTATGTGATTATTGCTCTGATTTTGGCGGGTTTTATCCCGCTGAGCAATGCGCAGGTTATAGAAGAGAAAAGAGTTGTGGTTAGCGAAATGCCGGCGCCACCGCAGCCTTCTTATGGTGACTTCACAAAACTGAGCATCTCACCAAAGCAAAAACATCTGGGCTTAAAGCCGGGAGAGGAGAGGGAGTTTAAAGTTAAGGTGAAGAACAGGGAGGAAGAGCCAATAACCTTAGAACCTCATCTTGTCGCTATGCCCTTTGGCGAGTCTCTGTTGGACGAAAGCTGGGTTACTATTACACCAGAAAAGGCGGAGGCTGGGGCTGGAGATGAGCAGGAGTTCAAAGTTGTTGTATCTATTCCTGAAGATGCAGAGATCGGGTCTTACTCTGTACAAATCGCCTTCACCAACGAGACCCTCACTTACCCTACGGGCTTCCCTAGGGCTATAAATGCGCTCAACCTCAACATAAGGGTCTGGAAAGAGCCCACCGTCAAAATCGTGCCCAGCTTCATTCACGACCGTGTGGAAGCGGGAAAGAGCTACACCTATGAAATAGAGATAGAGAACACAGGTAGCGAAACGGTGTCCTTACGCCCACGGTTTGGGACAGAGGAATACAGCGGATGCAGGGGTATGGGCTGTCCGAGTGAGCTGGATGAAAGCTGGGTGAGCATCACCTCGCCAGGCAACATAGCTCCAGGTACAAAGGCAACTGTGAAAATACAGGTTGCAATGCCACAGGATGTAAAAGGTAGGTATGAGGGTAAGGTAGACTTGGGAATCGAGGACCCGGCAAGAGCTTATTACGACAGGTGGTGGAAGATTGTAACCCTCAGCCTGGAGATATGGCAGCAGCCGACTGCGCCTTTCGAGAAGGAGTTTGAAGTCAGCGAGGGCATAGAAAAACTAACCCTTGAGATTGGTGCGAGCAACTACGCCTTCCGGAAGTTCGCCTCCGGGATAAAAAGAAAAGCGGAGGAGCCCAACTTCGAGGTTACACTGGTAAGTCCCAGAGAAGAGGAGCTAAAGCCAAAGCAAGTAAAGAGCGTGCTAAAGGGGAGAGTTGACCTGGGCTCCTGGTATTCGCCACCTTGGGAGGTTGACAGCAAGGGCATATACACGGTGCAGAGCACAGAGTACATGGCTTCGTACACCATAGAGGCTCCAGAGGCCGGGAAGTGGAAGGCGAGGATAATGCCCTTCAACACCAGCAACTTTGAGTACTCCATAATACTCGAGTAGGAGGTCAGGAGCCTGCGCCTTCTTTTTCTTTTATTTTTGGTGCTCTTATTCCTCGGTTGCGCATCTAAGACGCCCATTAATACAGTTTCGGAGAACGAGAGCGGAGGGGTGCTGATAAACATCATCGCCCCTGACAGCGTTAACGAAACTCTGAGGGAGCAGATAAAGGCAGAGGTGAAGGATGCCCTGCTGCCTTATGAAGGGATTGAATACAGCAGAATTAACATAACCGTCGCTGAGAGAAGCAATGCCTATGAGCTGGGGGTTATCGCTGCTACTGAGCTATCGCCTTACGTTGATGCCTACAGGTTTTTCTATAATCCAGAAAAGGGCGAGCTTCTGCTCAAAGGCTACCTCTTAGAGGCACTTCCAGAAGAGATAAGGAGCAGGGTAATAGCCATTGCCCTGAGAGACCAGGAAGTGCAGCAGTATTTCTACTCCGCAAACTTTAACCCGGGGGAACCCACAGTGAGGAGAGTGCTTCCCGATACTGCGGCGAAATTCTATGCTCCAAAGCAGCTTTTCAGCGTTACCTGGGCTGATTTTGAGAACAAGATGGCAGTCTCTGCCCTAGTAGATTTAGAAGAAAATAATGTAGTACAGAGATGGCAGGGCAGAGGGGGAAAATGATAATAGGTACATCAAAGCTTTTGTTTTATGGAGCAACTGGTGGCATTCTTGTCGCCAATCTCTCAATTTTATTGACAGTTATCTCTAATCCCACGATATACTCATATAATCATGATTATATGTGGTGGTCTATTTTTGGTCTAGTCATTGTCGCCTACATTGTATTCTCGTATTATGCGACTCGAAAGGATTCCATTTCAAAAGAGATGAAATATTGCTAACCATCAGTAAATTTTTATGCTACAAGCATGAGTAAGGAGGCATGAGCAGATTACTTCTATTGTCACTCCTGTTGCTGACGAGTGCCTGCGTGGGTTCCAGCTACGCGGGCGAGATTTCAAAGGCAGAGAAGTCTATCTCTGAGGCCACCACTCTGTGGGGAGGGATAATATCCAGCAACGACTACCAGAAAATCATGGAAACCTGCGATACCAAGGCCGGGGTGGACGCAAAGGCAAAGGAACATCTGGCGAAGGCGGCGCAGCTTGCGAAGACCGAGGAGGAGAGGCTCTACGTCCAGTACATGCTGAGATATGTGGAGAACTCAGCGGAGGCGACGCAGAAGTACCGCGAGTACGCAGAGCTTATGCTCAACGGAGATAGAGACAGGGCCAATATCGCAGCACAGGAGGCGAACAGCTACCTGGAGGAGGCAATTTCCTGGAAGAAGCGGGCAGCACAGCTCAAGCCTCAGTAGCTCGCCCTTATGTGATGCAGTGCTTCATCTACGCCAGCGGCCACGCCGTCGGTCTCCATCCAGCCCTCCGGCTTAACTGCATCGCCCACCATGTAGAGACCCCTCACCGGCGTTGCCGGCGAGAGATGCGTGCCGCTGGGGGCGCGGTTCACGGGCCAGGTGCTGTGGTAAACCTGCACCGCGAGTACGCGGCAGTACTTCTTGAACTCAGGGAACAACCTGCGCAGGTCTCTGAGCCCTAGCTCAATCTCCTGCTTTATGTCAGCGCCCTCGGGCAGGCGCTGGTGGGACATCAGCAAATGCTCTCCCTCAGGGGCGAGTTCTGGCGCAGCGTTGGTCACCTCATTTATCCCATTTATCCTCTCTGCCTCCGGCGTAAGCAGCACGCCGCTGTGTCCGAGCATTGCTTTTTTGCATGCAACGCTTATCTTGATGCCAGCCGCACCGCGGATGCGCGACACGGAGCGGGCATACTCCCTGGGCAAAATCTCCTGCGCCAGTTCCGATGTTACCTTAGGCCCTGCGTTGCTTACCACTATGTCAAAGCTTTGCCTCTCCTTTGCCACCACCTCAAAGGCTTCCTCGCGGCGCTTAATCGCCTTTACCCGCTGCTTAAGGTGAAGCTCTACCCCCTCACTCTTAAGCACCTCTACCAGCGCCTGCGTGACGCCGCCACATCCCCCGGCGGGTATCCCCGGTCCTCCCAGCTTGCTGATGTTCCTGCTCTGGGCGATTACCTCTTTGGCTGGCACCTCACTCGCCTTCAAGCTCAGAGACCAGCCTGTAAAGGAGTCCGCTATCTTGAACACGAGTTCATTCTTGACCTGCTTCTCCAGCCACGAGTGGTAGCTTTCCCTGCCCGCTCCCCTGCCCAGCTTTAGCATCGCCACAATTTTGGTTATCCTGAGCTTGTCGCGTATTGGGAACAGCGATGGAAGCTCATGGTATGTATAGTCCCTGCCGTCGATGCGGAACACCGCCTGGGGCTGGGAGGGAATTATCTCCACTCTGGCACCTAGCTGGTGGAGCATCTTACCGAGAGGACCGCGCTCGCGGTGGGGAATCATGTGCAGTGCACCCGTGGAGAGCTGATAGCCTTTGTACTCCATGTTGGTGAATCTTCCGCCAGCATAGGGAAGCTTCTCGTATACCACGACTTCAAAGCCTTCCCTGGCGAGGTTTGCTGCGGCGAGCATACCTCCTAAACCGGCACCTATAATGCATGCACGCAACCTAATCACCCTCTATGGCATCGTTTGGGCAGTAGGCTATGCAAAGCCTGCAGTTCTTGCAGCGCTCTTGGTGTATCTCTGCAACGCCGTAAACAGTGATGGCATCATTAGGGCAGAAGGGCATGCATGCGGCGCAGCCCACGCACCGCTCTTCGCGAACAAGCATGCTCCAGCATCTCCCACAGCGGGATAAATATTTTTGGGTTGTGCCACATGGTTTTTAGAAAAACTATCTTTGCAAAGTCTTAATATTTTTTAGTAAATAAATTGTTGTAGCAATTCCAAGTCCTAATATGACACCTTTAGAGAAGTTAGTTGAGTAGAGAAAAGATTGTTGCGAATATCCACAATTTTCACATTTCAAATATATATTTCGGAGTTTATGTTCCTTTAGTTTACTTTTACAAAGAGGGCAGCGACTTGGCTCAATAATTTCCTCAGGCAACGAGTCAAGCCCATGTCTAATCAATTGTTTTCTTAGGTACTCAGCATTTTCATCAACCCATTCAGGAATTTTTACAACATTTTGACGTGATTTCATGCATTGTGCTCCTTATTTTTATTGGTAACCTATTGGTTACTTTGGTTACCATGGTATATAAAGGTTACCATTGATTACTCTGGTAGGTTTAAAATTTAAATGTGAGCAATAAAATAATTAAGTAACGAAGGATTTTGGAGGAGGTATTGGAATGGATGGGTTGAGTTTATCTAATACTAAGGCACCATTATTATATACTATCAGTAGATTTGAGCGACCATTTGATTTTGGCGAGTTAAAGGATAGTATCTTTAAATTTAGGAGAAAATTACTTGAAAATTATGATATAGATCTTAAAATTGAAGCGTCTCCAAGATATTCTTCGGAGAGAGCGTTACTACATATCTTTATGTATTTATCGGAGAAGGGATTTATTAAAAAAGTAGGAGAAAAATATGAAATTACTGATGATTTCAAGTTGATTGAAGGAGAACTTATAAAAATAATTGAAAAATACTATGGTTCAGAAAAGAGTAAATACTTTTTAAAAGAAAAACTTAATCTCTAATAGCTTGTTTAATTGCTTTTGCTATTTTATTTTTGTACATTTCTTTGATATTTTTAGATACATAAACGTAGACTCCATATGATCCCTGATAAAGAGACCACGTCAAACTAAGACTTTCTATAAGTGGAGATAACTCTTCTAGATCCACAGATTTTCTTCTTCCATCCGCTTCAATTATTATATTAATTCTTTTTGATTTTTCAAATTGAAATGGAGAAGAATAAGGAGAAAAGCTTTTTTGTGCTGTTATTATATCCTTATAATCCAATCTCATTGAGTAATTTTCATTTAATTTTTTTAGAATAACTTCATCCACTTTTTCTGTATCTTCAGAGTCGATTTTATATCCTAATCGTCCTAGACTACTTATTTTCCAAATTTCTTCTTGCAGATCTTCAAATTTTTTAATAAATTCTTTTTTCTCTCCGGTCTGCCATAACCTTTTTATTTCTATCATCACTTGAATCCATAAATTTTTCCAACGATTAAATGCATTCCCATTTTCGAAGAAATTTTTGTCAACCAAACTAGGAGGGTCAGAAATTTTCCATAAAGCTTTTGGTAGCTTCCGCTCTTCATACATTTTAAGGTAAAATTTTGCTTTTGAAATTTCATCATTGTTTGCTTCTGCTTCACGGATCTTTTGATATACATAGAAATCATCGACACTGTCGTATTTAATCATGCCTTCTTCTTCATCTACTTCTATGTTGCCAAATCTCTCAGATGAAAATGGATATGTTGAGTCGAAAAGGCCCCCATTAATTCCATGCAATATTGCTCTTCTTAATATTTCATCGGTAAGACATACAACATGATGATGATACAAGTATTTATAAATCTTATATCTTGCTACAACTAGACTTTCTGCAGCACTTAGCGCTTTTTTATCTAAACACAAGTAACCTTCAGAATCTATATCATAATTCATAACTAATCTTCCTAAATCAATAATTTTTCCGAATTCAGCCCCAGTAGTATAGGAATCTCTCAATAAGTAATCAAGTTTGTCAGCATCTAATTGACTGTTAATAATCATGTTTAGAGGCCTTAGTGCTCCTTCATCATCAAATTGTGTTGCATATTCTGGTACAAACAGTGAAAGTAGTAATTCTTTTTGTGATAGAAAATTTTTAACAAAATTAAATGAATACAATTCTTTTTCTGTAAGATCATGAAGTTTAATAATCTTTTCAATACCTTTTGGAAGATAATCCAACATCATCTCTAAGCTTACAATCTCATGAGGCCTTAGGTCATAATCACCACCTTTTGCTTCATTGAATTTGTTATATTTTTTTCCATATCTAAGAAATTCCTCAGAGGTATGAGAAAAAGGACCATGGCCAATGTCATGCAATAAAGCTACTAGCCTTACCATCTGTTTTAATTCACACTTTTTTTGATATAGTAAATCTCTTTCTGAAGAATCAAAATTAAAAAAAGGCATTTTGTTTTTTATATCCATATTTTTTGCACATTTTTCAATAATTTCATCAAGTATCCATTTTTTATCTAAAACTTCAATAATTTTTCCAGTAACATATAAAACTCCAATTGAATGTTCAAATCGTGAACAATGAGCAGACATATATGTTTTTTGAGCGGTCGCCATATGGATTATATTACGGAGCCTTTGCATCCATGGGGTATCTATCATACATCTTTCAATTTCGGTAATTTCAATATAGTTATGTACAGGGTCTCGGAAGATTTTATTAGGCACAGCTAAATTTAACTCCCCCATGCTTTCAGATTTTTGGTTTTGCATATAAATAATTTATCATTTTGGTAGGCCTGATGTAGTATCCCGAGGATTATTTTCTAATTAAGTATTAATTTTCATAAGCTCTTAATGTCAAACTTACCAAAGCGAAAATGGTTAATTAGTTATAGCATGAGTTAAGAGTGCTGGCAAAATATTATATTAGACTCACCTGGCAGGTACTTAGGAACAAAATCGCCAACGGTTCAAGAGGGATATTCAGGTACAAGATGCACAGCAGCAACCTTTTTATTGGTTATCCATTAAATATCAATTACAGGTAATGGAAATGAAGAAGAATTATGTTACCATAAGCATACCCCGCGAGCTCTATGAGAAAGTGGCTGAGATGATTGAAGACACCAGCTTCCGCTCGCCCACGGAGTTCATAATCTTCACCCTGCGCTTACTGCTCATGGAGCGAAGTGAGCGCAAGATGATGGAAGGACTGCGCGCCCTGGGGTACCTGAAGGAGGAATAGCTGTGCTCATAATAGGCGTAGACTCTGCAACCTGGGATGTTATCCTGCCGAACCTCGAGAGACTGCCGAATTTTAAGAGGCTCATGGAGGAGGGCGAGTACTCTACGATTCACCTGAACCAGAAGCCCTGGTCGCCTGAGGTTTGGTGCTCCATGTTCACAGGCCTAATGCCTGAGGAGCACGGGCACCACGACTTTGTCGTCGAGGGCGAGATTGTGCGCAGGGAGGATATCAAGGCGGAGTTCATCTGGGAGCTGCTCGACAGGAGAGGGATAGAGGTGAAGGCGCTCAATGTGCCCTTTATAGTGCCCCCCTACAACTTCAATCTGGATTTTACGCCGGTGGCGGGGGGTGTGCCGGTGGAGCAGGACGAACTTCTCGAAGAGATTGAGCGCGTCACCGAGAAGGCGCTGGAGGTGCTGCGCAACGATAAGCCCGAGGTTTTCATAGTCGCCTACACTGCGCTGGACAAGCTCTCCCACCTTCACTGGGGCGAACCTGTGCTTGTCGAGTTCTATGAACGCGTGGACGAGGCGATAGGAAAGCTACTGCCCTACGACGATGAGGTTCTCGTCATCTCCGACCACGGCTTCTGCGACTATGACGCGGCGCCCATACGCACCCTGCCGAGAAGAACGCCCAAGGGTGAGATAAAGGGGGACCACCATCCGGATGCGATTCTGATAAAGAAGAACATACCCTGTGAGATTTCCCAGCCCACTGACGTCTTTCGGTGCATTAAAGCACGCTACCTGGGTGATTGAATGAACGCGAGGATAATGCCAATGGAGGAGAAGATAGAGAAGAGCAAGGCGGTGATAGCCGAGGCGATAGAGCGCTACGGCGATAAGCTTGTGGTGGCGTTTACGGGAGGCAAGGATTCTACGCTCATGCTCTGGCTGGTGAAGCAGGTGTGCGAGGAGGAGGGCTATGCTATGCCCGAGTGCATGTTTATAAACGAGGGCAGCGTCTTTGAGGAGGTGCTGGACTACGTGGAGAGGATGCGCAGGGAGTGGGACTTGGTTATCCATGAGGTCAAGAATGAGGATGTGCTCAGGCAGGTTACCAAGGTTGGCGATATTGTTCACGTGGCAAAGCTGAATGAGCGTAACCGCAAGGAGCTTGAAAAGATAGGCTTCCGCGGCGAAAGCTTTGTTTTCAACCCGGAAAGCTTCGAGGGCAACCACCTGATGAAGACCGTAGCCATGAACATGTTCATAGAGGAGCGCAGTATAAAAGCGGTAATGACAGGCATCCGCTGGGATGAGCAGGAGGCGAGGAGCGATGAGGTGTACTTCTCACCCCGCAGCGACCCTACCCACATGCGAGTGCACCCAATACTCCACTTCACAGAGCGTGAGGTATGGCAGGTGCTCCGCGAGAATCGCGTACCTGTGAATGAGCTCTACGCCAAGGGCTACCGTAGTCTAGGAGCAAAGGCGACAACGCAGAGGGTGAGCGATCTCCCTGCCTGGGAGCAGGACCTCGACGCCGTGCCGGAGCGTGCCGGAAGGGCGCAGGACAAGGAGGGGATAATGAAGCGCCTGCGCGACCTGGGGTACATGTAGCCAACTCCCTCGGGAGACTTATTGGACATTGCAAGGTTTCGCCTTCTGCCAGTAATAGTTGAAGAGGTTCATGCACCACTCACGGAATTTCGAGTTGAAGCTCATTAAACAGGCGGAGTGGTCTATTTTTCCGTCCTCAAATGGCAGCGCCAGAAGGCAGAGTCCATCGCTAACTTCGATGCCCAGGTTCACCTCACCCAGAGACCTCAATTCCAGTGGCTTGATATTCTTAACCTCAAAGGTAAGGTCAAAGTCTTCTGGCAATATAACCCTGTATTCAACACCTCTTTTCAGCTGTTCTTCACATTTAGGCAGGAAGTACCGGGGGAAATCGTCAGACATGAACCAGAAGAATTCCTTTGTATCATCAAAGTACCTGTCCACAGTATTTAAGATATCCATGAAGCCATTTATTACCTCTCCCTCTGAGAGGTCATCTATCCTGCGTAACAGGCTCTGGGGTATGGGCGAGGGGTCGTGCTTTAAAAAATAGTCCCTTTCCCTGGCGATGAAACCCAAGCTGGGCAGACAGTCGAGAACAGCTCTGCCGAAGGAGGTCATATGGTATCTGCCGTCCGCCCTTTTCTCAATAAAGCTGGCATTGCTCAGTCGCGTTAGCTGTCTCGACGCCTCCGGCGAGGTCATGCCAAATTTGCTGCACATCTCCGTAAACTTCATTGGACCTCTTTTCAGAGTCTGGAGGATGTCCAGCCTTTTCTTTGACGATAACTCTGTGAATAGCTCGTGGGGCTCCGTTTTTATTCCCCCGTCACACTTTTGCTAACCTGATGCCAGCGATGCTAAGCAGGTAAATAGTTACTCCAGATTTATTTTATATTTTTCCCCTCTTACATGGGGTTATGGTCAAATCAAAAGGTGAATGCGCCTTTTCCATCGTCCTCTCGGATATGGATGCTGTCAAAGAAGTCACCCTTAAGGCTGGAGGTAAGGAGCAGGTTATTATTGAAGGCTCAATAGGTGAGATAGAGGAGATAAACTTCATTGAGGGGGTGGTCCTCCAGATAAAGGGGAAACTCGGTGTTATGGACATAGGCATTACGAGGGGGACGCTGGACAGGCAGGCATTCAGTAAGAAGAGGAGGTGAGGCGAATGGGAAAAAGATTCCTGAGTTCTGGCATAGGTTTATTATCCCTGGTTCTGCTGATGCCAGGGGTGTTTGGAGCTATAGAGGCGGATTTCTATGTGGTGGATGTTCAGCCGAAGCAGGTGCATCCGGGTGAGACCACCACCCTTAACATCACCCTTAAAAACCTGGGCCCTGAATTCGCAGCCTATGTCAGAGCAACTCTGGACCCTTACGATACCTCGCCCATAGACCCGGTTGGCATATCGAAGAAGTATCTGAACAAGGCAGAACGGGCTCAGAAGAGTACAGAGTACTTTGGACTCATCTTACAGAGGGATGAGGTGGATATCTCTTTTCCCATTCGTGTAAACCGAAATACTGCTGAGGATGTATACCAGACTCCTCTTCTCATTGAGTGGAAGGACGCAGATTTAGCTTATAAAAATCAGACCCTTAAAATTGCGCTGTATGTTAGGGGCGAGCCCGAGCTGAGGATAGCGAAGGTTCGAACTGTGCCTCAGGAACTTAAGAGCGATACCGAGAACAGCGACGTAATAGTTACAGTGGAAAATTCAGGCAATGCAGCAGCAAAATCTGTCAGGGTAACGGTGGCCTTGGAGGAGCCCTTTTCTGAGGCCTACTCCAGCTCCGGCTCAGACTTCGTGGCTGAGATACCCAAGGACATGACCCATGATTTCGTCCTGAGCGTGGATATAGATGAGAATGCAGAAGCCGGCAGGTATACCTTTCCCCTGATGGTAACCTACAGAGACGATGACAGGGAGTACACCATTGAGGAAGAGTTAACCCTAGAGGTTGAGTCCAGGGCAGCCTTCGAGGTCCGCGAGGTAAAAACTGAGCCTGAGCTTATCACCCCCGGAGACGATTTCAGAATAAATGTGGTGCTGGTGAACAGCGGTCAGCGGGATGCAGAATCTGTTAAGGCGGTGCTCAAGACCAAATCCTACTTCACAGGCGTTAAGACCGATTACCTCGGGGACATCGAGGTGGGCGAGAGCAGGATAGCCACCTTTGAGCTCGAGGCAGACAGGGATACCATGCCGGACAACTATGGAAACGATATTAAGATAATCTGGAGCGAGGGAGACAAGAGGCTGGAGGAGATACACTCCTTCGGAATAACAGTGCAGGCAAAGAATAACATGGCGCCCATAAAGCTGGCAGGAGCCCTGGCAGCGGCCATAGTTGGCGGTCTGATTTTATGGAGGAAGAAGAGGTGATTGACCGCCTCTTCAACGCTATCGTTGCAGCATCGAAGAAGGCTTACCCCCTCTTCATTTTGTCGGCTTTACTCCTCTCTTTCCTTGCTTTCCAGTATGCCCAGCAGGTGAAGATGGAGAACGAATACAAGGAGTACTTCCCGCCTGACATGGAGGAGGTCAAAGTTTTTGACACCATAGAGAGCGAATTCGGGGGTACGGGGATGGTGTTTGTGCTGCTGGAGGTGGACGGTGTCAATGTAAAAAGCGTCCTTGAGGAAGAGGTCCTAAACCTCATGGATGAACTCTCCGAGGATATATCCCTCATCGAGGGGGTTACCAGGGTTGATACTGTTCTGAACCTCGGCGGGAGCAGGGCGGAGATACTGGAAAAGCCCTTTGAGAAGAGGCTGGAGTTTGTTGATAAGGATGAGGAATACGCCCTTCTTAAAATTGAGGTTAATACGGCCGAGGTACCTGATAGCGACCTCTTTGTTGAGAAGCTTATAAAGGTGGTGGACGCCGCAAACAAGCCCAAGGGGGTAGAGGCCACGCTTGCCGGAGGTCTGGCCTACGGTTATGCCTTCAATAAAGCTGTTAGCTCTGGACAGAAGAGCGCATTGCTTATCAGCGCGGGTCTGGTAACCATGACCCTCCTCCTAATATTCAGGACCTTCACGGGTGCGGTGTTCCCCCTGATACCCGTAGTAGTGGGCGTGGTTTCAGCCTTCGGACTCATGCACTTTATCAATATCCCCATCACCGCCATGACCGCCGTCTTTGGTGCCGTGTCCATAGGTCTTGGAATAGACTACGCTGTGCACATGATGCACCGCTACTACGAGGAGCTCGACAGGGGCAACGCCGAGGCGCTGTCCATCACCCTGAGGAGGATAGGGCGGGTTATAATTGCAACGAGCGTCACCACGGGAGCAGCCTTTTCATCGATGCTGTTCTCGGAGATGCGCATAAGCGCTGAGTACGGAATTATATCTGTTCTTGGCATAATTTTCTCGGCTCTGGCGGTTATGATATTCTTTCCCTCTCTGCTTCTCCTGGAAAGGAGGCTGGGTGGGAATAGAAAGAACTTCGACGGCATAGGGGAGTTCCTGGGTATTAGGAACATATCCTCTGTCATTGCGCGCATCTCGGGTTTTGCTATAAGGAAGCCGATGGTTGTGCCGATACTGCTGCTCATACTTCTGCTTCCCGTGTCCCTGGGTATGGGGAAGCTCTATTTTCTAACCGACCCCAATCAATGGCTTCCTGAGGGTGAGCCCATTTCCAGAGCTACAGATATACTGGGCGACGAGTTCAGCGGCACCAATGTGCTCTATGTTTTGATAGAGGCGGACGATATCCGCCAGCCAGGGATAATCAGGGCGATGGCTGAGATGCAGAGGGAGTTCAGGGAGGTGGACAGCGTGTATTCTACCTCCAGCATAGCCGATTACCTGGACAGCTCAGAGAATGTCGGGGAAATAAGGGACCTCATCTACGCCATTCCCGCAGAGGTAAGGGGGAGGTATGTGAATGATGACTATACCGCAGGGGTCATATACATAAATACCGAGGACCTGGGGGGCGAGGAGGAGGCCAGCTCAGTACTGGTAAGGGAGCTCCAGGACAGGATAAATTATGTGGAGAAGCCCGGGGATGCCTCCTACACGTTGAGCGGATATTCAGTTTTGGACTCCAGATTGCTTGAGCTCATGGGTATCGGTCAGGAGAGGAGCTTTCTGGTTAGCCTGGTGCTGATAGTTGGCATCCTGTTCGCAACTTTCAGAAACATCACGGGGGTCGTTCTGCCCCTGATACCTGTGCTGTTTTCTATCACCGCCACCATGGCCACCATGGGCTTCCTCGGCATGCCCATAACTGTGGTTAGCATGGTGACCTCGGCGTTGCTCCTCGGCATAGGGATAGACTACAGCATCCATTTCCTCGCAAGGTACAACGAGGAGAGGGACAAGGGTTTGGGCGTTGAGGATGCGCTGGAGGAGACCTCCAAGAGCGTCGGCAGGGCGATATTCGCTACTACTGCCACGACTATGCTGGGCTTTCTGTCGCTGATCAGCATGAGCCTAACCCCAATCGCCGACTTCGGAAGGGCGACGGCAATCGGCCTCCTTTACAGTGCCATCTTTGTGCCAATGATAATACCGAGCACAATAATCCTGAAGGAGAGGCATCTCGCAAACAGGAGAGGATGAGAGGAGCACAGGCAAAAATCGCAACTCTTATATTGCGCCGCACCAAGGTTAGAGGGAGGAGGAAGAGCTATTATAGAGCTGGGCAACGGCATTGAGATAACTATAGGCGGGGAGAGGCTGTACCTCGACCCCAGAAAGGCGAGGGAAACCAGCTTTATCTCCCATGCCCATGCCGACCACTCCCCGCGAAGCGTTGAAGGTGAGGTTCTGCTCTCGCAGGCCACGGCCAGGCTTTTGCGCAGACGCGTGGAGGGCAGATGCCTGGAAATGGGCGAAACCTGCGAGATGCACGACTTTAATCTTCGCGCAGTACCCTCGGGGCACATCCTGGGCGCGAGTCAGCTGGTTATTGAGAACGGCTTTAAGGTCATCTATACCGGTGATTTGCACCTTGAGGGTGGAGCTACATGCGATGCTGCCAGGGTAGAGCGGTGCGATGTTCTTATAATCGAGTCCACCTTCGGCAGCCCCCACTACGAGTTCCCTCCCCGAGAGGAGGTGATCGCCGAGCTGAAGGACTGGATTGAGGAAAAACACTCCCGCGGCGCGACGCCTGTGGTGCTGGGCTACTCCCTGGGCAAGGCCCAGGAGCTTACCCGCTACCTTTCGGAGGACTTTGCAGTGGAGGTTCATTCGGCGATTTATGAGAACAACCGCAAGTATGAAGCCCTGGGCGTGTCCCTGGGCGAGTACAGCTCCTTCTCAGAGGAGAGCCGTGAGGATAGAGTTGTAATCTTCCCGCCGGCGGCGCGAAAGTCAAAGCTGCTGGAAAAGCTCAATCCCAGCTTTGCCTTTATGAGCGGCTGGGCGGTACACGACTCTACGAGGTACAGGATGAAGGTGGATGAGGCCTTTCCTCTGAGCGACCACAGCGATTTTTGCTCCCTGCTGCGCTACGTGGAGGAGGCCTCGCCTCAGGTTGTCTACACGGTTCACGGCTTCGCGGATGAGTTTGCAGAGGAGCTTAAAGCGCGGGGGTTCTATGCCGAGGCACTTGAAAAGAAGAAGCTGCGCACCCTGGAGGAGTACCTCTAGGGCTTTACACCGATGACAATCTCACCCGGCAGGCCGAGCAGCTTCACCCTCTCTCTGTATCTTATCCTGAAACCTGCGCTCTCTATCGATTGCTCGACATAGATGGGCCTGCAGTCGATGTACCTGGGAAACCTTTCGTGCATCCACTCGTACAGCCTCAGCAACATCGAATCTCCATCCTCTCTGGACATGCTGACAACCCCGAGCCTGCCATCCCGCCTCAGGACCCTTTTAATTTCACCCAGAACCTTCGGAATCTCCGGGGTATCGAAAAGCTCAAGGGTGAAGCTCATGAAAACGGCGTCGAATTTGCTATCCTCGTAGGGCAGTTTCTCCGCGTCTCCGCACTGCAGCTCCACCCTGTCCAGAAGCCCCGCCCTCTCAAGCCTCCGCCTGCTGACCTCCAGCATCCCGGAGGAGATGTCGATGCCGTAAACCCTGCCCTCCTCGCCCACCAACTTCGGCAATCCGCTTCAGACAGTGCCCTGTTCCGAAGCCGATTTCCAGTACCACCTCGCCCCTTTTAATTTCCAGCAGCTCCAGCGTCCTGTCCCTGTATTTTTTCTCGAATACTCCGGCAAGGTAGTCGTAAAAGCGGCTGATTCTGTCGTAGGCCTCCTTTGCCTGAGCCTTTGTCCTGCGCACCCTCAGTATATTTGAGCCCATCATATATGTGTGGAGGACCTAACAGCAACATTTATCTATTGATTTATCAATAATGTTATTGAAATATCAATAAGTTGGTAGGAATGATTACAGAATCTGAACTCAGAGTAATGGCAGGATTTTTTCCCAGAGGTGGGTCTGTCACCATAAAAGATATCGAGAAAGCTTCTGGGTATTCCTATGAAAGAGTATATTCAACCCTCAAGGACCTTCAGAGGAAGGGAGTTGTTGAAGGAATAAAAGTGGGAAAGACCTGGTCCTTCAAGCTTGATTATAACAGAGATGAATGCCTGCTTTCTTTTGTATACTATGGGGTAAATAAAAAAGAAAAGTTCAAGAAGACCCACCGGAAAGTTTCAAAGCTCCTTGATGAGTATCTTTCTAAAATAGATGCCAGATGCGCAGTTGTATTTGGTAGTTACGCCAAGGGCGACGCGAAAAGGGGCAGCGATATCGACCTACTCTTGGTAACTGCCGATGAAGACTTCGAGAAGAAGGCTCTGGCCTTAAGGCACAAATACAACCTTCGACTTAATCCGGTAAAAGTTTCCTCTATTAAAAGCATAAAAGAAGAGAACAAGATTTTTTTCAAAGAAATTCGGGATTTCGGCGTTGTTATTAAAGGCTTCGAGTATTTCTTTGAGCAGGTGTACAGGTGAAAGTATATGGTAAGGAGCATCAAGTGGTTTGAGAATAAGGGGCTGCTTATCCGGACTCCCTTTATCCGTCGGTTGGCCCAGAAGTATATGGAGAAAGCCAGATACAATCTGGTTACTATGAGCCTTTTGTCTGATGCATCCAGGCCTGAAGCCATGGAATTATTGAATCTTCCCGATGACTACAACCCTTCAGAGTGGGTTGTCATCACAGGCTATTATGCCATGTACATGGCAGCCCTTTCTGTTATCGCCAAGGTAGGCTACAGGAGTAAAAATCACTCTGCCACCATTGTTGCTCTGGATACTTTTTTTGTTCAAAGAAAGCTCATGGAAGAAAGATATCTTAGAATGCTTGAAGATACTCGGCTCGAAAAAGAAAAAGTGGAACAGCTCGAACTTGCGAGGGAGCGGCGGGAAATCGCCCAGTACAGCGTTACCAAAGACACCACTACGAACCTTGCTGAAAAAACCAGAGAAGATGCCTATGATTTTGTCGAAAGAATGGAGGAACTTCTGGACACCTTAGGAGGCGGTAGATGAAGGAGTATTAATCCTTACATGCAGCTATATCTCATAGAGCTCGCGATTAATCCTGGGCAGCATCGCCATGAGCACCGCCTGCTTGGTAAGCTCTCTCCTGCTCAGCTTCCCGTGGCTGAGAAAGCCTATGGCGCCGCCCCTCCTGCCTATGTTCGCGATGCCGCTCAGCTCCTCCATAACCTCGCCCACCGTCCTCCCGCGGAGCACCTCTCGCGCTACCTGCGGAGGGTATTCGAAGCCGGAGCCCGCACCTAGGGTAATAACCTCGCCGTCGCTAATTGCGCAGAACTGCACATCCATGTAGCCGGTGAGCGTGAAGGGCACCTCCACAAGGCCAGCCTCTATGCCAACGCCTAGCTCGCCGTGCTCAAGCGCCTCTCGAGCGCGATTCACAGCTCCGTGCACAGTCTCCTCCATGCCAAGAGGCTGCGCCTTTACCTTTGAGTCCACCTCAACCCCGAAAACCTCAGCCTCCGGGTAAAATGCGCGGAGTACCTCCTCCACCGCCTTTACTTTAACAGGGTTGGTTGAGCCCACAGCTATGCGCATAACCTGCCCTCCCTGTCTATCTCTCCCCTCCTTATCCGCCGCGAGGATATGGGCCTGCCGTCCTGGGCGAGAAGCAGGGGCACCATTATTATCTCCAGCTCCCTCAGCCCCCGCTCTCTGCGGAGCCGGTTAATCTCCTCCGCCCTGGCGAGGGTTTCCTCTGTCACAACTATCGCCTCAAGTTCTGCGTCGCTTATCGCCGGGCCGTAGTAGTCGTCGAGTCTCACAATCTCCGCCCTCTCAGCAAAACCCTCCTCCATGAGGAAGTGCCTTAGCTGCGTCAGCCTCTTCTCATAGCTCTCCGCCCCCTTTGCACCGGCAATGGTGTCGCCTGTTAAGCCGATGAGCACCCTCTCGCCCGAAGCAAAGGCAACCCTGAGGAGCTTCCTGTGGCCTGCGTGCAGCCTGTCGAAGGTTCCGCCCACAGCTACTTTCCTGAACATCACTTAGACTCTTGTGATGGGATTAATAATCTTTATTGCACCGGGGGTATTATGCCCAGTAGGGCTCATAAAGCTTGAGGTAGATGTTGTGCGCCGCCACAGCACCCTGCGCCACCGCCACGACGAGAAGCTCAAGATGGCCCACCCCTGCCACGATGTCTCCGGCTGCGTATATACCGGCGATGCTGGTGCCCTGCGTTGCATCCGTCTTAATCCTCCCGTCGGAATCGCATTCAAGGCCCAGCTTCTGGAAGATCTCAGTGTTGGGCACATGTCCGACTGCGAGCACCACGGCGTCGACGCTGCGGGTGAAGCTCTCCTCAGCACGCAGCCTCACCCACTCAACTCTGCCCTCGCCTCCTATCTCCTCAAGCTCAGTGTTCAGCAGCACCTCCACACCGCTCTTGCGCAGCCTCTCCACATTCTTCGTCAGGGCGCGGAACTCGCCTCTGCGATGCACCAGAGTTACCTTGGCCACCTGCGAAAGCTCAACCGCCGCTTCCAGAGCCGAGTCTCCTCCGCCAACCACAAGAATGCGCTTGCCAGCGAACTTCTCTGGGCTGGCGACGCTGTAGTAAACCCCCAGGTCAGCGTAGTTGAATTCCGCCTCACCAGGGATGCCCAGCTCTCTCGGTCTGGTGCCTGTGGCGATGACTATCGCCTTTGCGGAGTACTCCCCCTCCTCTGTGCGCACCTTCAGCTTGGAGGTTATCTCCAGCACCCGCTCCCGCCGAAACTCCACACCGTAGTCATGTGCCTGCTTAACCAGAAGCTCTGCCAGCTCCTTTGCTTTAATGCCGGCAGGAAAGCCGGGGTAGTTTAGCACCAGCTTGTTGGGGTATATTGCTGCAAGAGCGCCGCCCAGGCTCCCGCTCTCAAAAAGAGCAACCCTCAGCCCGCGCTCTGCACAGAATATCCCGGCGCTCAGCCCTGCGGGTCCGCCCCCGACCACAATAACCTCGTAGCTCTCCATACCACTAAATACTTCGCCATGCAAGATAAAACTTCACTTCATCCATTCCCAGACCCGCGAAATTCCCTCCTTCAGGGAGGTCTCTGCCTCAAATCCGAGCACCTCCCTCGAACGGGCAACATCCAGGCTTATCCTGTAAACCTCGCCCTTTCGCCTGGGTGCGTGCTCCACCTCCGGCGTTGTGCCTGTGACCTCTGAGATTATCTCAATAAGTTTATTAACACTCGTCTCAATGCCGGTGCCGATGTTGAATACACCCTCACACCTGAGCGCCAGAAAATTCGCCCTCACAACGTCGCCCACGTAGATGTAATCCCGTGTCTGCTCGCCGGTACCGAAAACCGTCAGAGGCCTGCCCTCCCTGAGCCTGTCCAGGAATATCGATATTACACCGGCCTCGCCGCGCGCATCTTGCCTCTCGCCGTACACATTCGCATATCTCAGGATAGCGTACTTAAGCCCGTAGTTGTACCCGTAAAGCTGGACATACTTCTCCCCGGCGAGCTTGCTCGCCCCGTAGGGTGAAATCGGGTCTGTGGGATGCTCCTCGTCCACAGGCAGGTATCTGGGTTCGCCGTAGACCGCCCCCCCGGAGGAGATGTATATAAACCTCTCCACATCCCGCCCCTGCTCCAGCAGGTTAAGGGTGCCCAGGGCATTAACCTTAAGGTCGTAGGCCGGGTCATCCACGGAGCGGCGCACATTTATCTGCGCCGCATGGTGGAAGACCACCTCCACGTCGCGCATTACAGCCTTAAGGTCTCTGCTGAGAATACTGCCTCTGTGAAAGACTATCCTGTCCCTCACACCGGCGAGATTCTCCTCCCTCCCTGTGCTCAGGTCGTCAAGCACCGCCACGCTGTAGCCCTCACTGAGAAGAGCATCAACAAGGTGGGAGCCTATGAAACCTGCGCCTCCTGTAACAAGGGCTACCATGCTAACCACAGCTTGCTTGTCGGCGCTGCTTAAAAAGCTTTTTCACTCAGAGCCGTTCAACACCTTATTCACGCGGTCGAGAACAACCTCAGCCAGGCGTGGGTCGCTGCCTATTGCCTCGGCGTATAGTATCTCAACGTCATCGGGCGCATTTACGCGCGCATAGCCAAACTCCGGCACCTCTCCGGCCTTATTCCCCAGGAGGATGGGGATATCGTCGCGCACATGCAGGCCGGGTACGATGAAGAGGGGCACCACCACGATGCGCTTGAAGCCCTCATCTATCATCCCCTGAACCGCCTCCACCAGGTTCGGGCTGTGGTGCTTCATGTATCCCACGCGCACCTCGTAGCCAGACCTGGCCTGTGCTATACCTGCTATGGTTTCGTATATACCGCGCGTCTCAGGCAAGCGTGAGCCGTGACCTACTATAACTATGCCGGTTTTCATTGGAATACCTCTCTATTTTTCTGGGATAACCCCTGTAAACAATATAAACTAACCACCATCCTTTAAAATCTCAATCTCAGGCGCGGCGCAGCCGGAGAGGTAGCTGCGTATCTTCTCAAGGGTCTCTTCACTCAGGCTCCGGGGCACCAGCAGCAGTGCAGTGTATCCCGCGAGAGCCCTGAGGAGACACCTCTCAAGCGCCGCATTGCCAGAGTCCAGCTCTATTCCCTCGCTCTCAGCGAGAAGCCCTGCCTCGCTGCCCAGGGCGCCCACAAAGTCAACCTCATGCTTGAGCAGCGTTTCCCTGAAGGCATCCCTGCTGAAGCCCTCAGCCGGGTACAGGAGCACCTTACCTCTGGCAGGTATATCCCCCTTCGCAGAGACCACCACGCTGGCGTCAAGCTTCCTTATTATCCTCCCCGAGGGTCTGCTTTCCATCGCTGGCCTAGCTACAATCCTGCCCTTCTCCACTTCAATACTCACAGCCTCTCCCTCTTCAAGGCCATCTTCAGCGGTGGCCACCCTCACCCCCGGCAGGGCGGCACACTTCACCAGCTCAAACAGATTTCTGGGCCTATAGTGGGGCAGAGCAAGTCCCAGCTGGGCAAGTGCCTCGTAGAACTCCAGAACCTTCGGCGGCGAGAGGCTGGCTGGGGTTGTTCTGCTGAATATATCCTCGGGTTTGCCCTCCTCAAGAACTCTGCCACGGTGGAGCACATATACATAATCTGCCCATTCGTATGCGAAGTCCACGTTGTGCGTGGCAACGGCGATGGTCTTCCTTCTGGCAAGCTCATCCAGAAATTCTATGAATCTGCGCTTACCTGCGGGGTCCAGACCAGCGAGAGGTTCGTCGAGGATAAGTGCCTCCGGCTCCATGGCGAGCACACCAGCTATTGCCACGCGCTTCTTCTGACCATAGCTGAGCAGGTGAGGTGGCTTATCTGCGAGCTCCTCTATGCCGGCGATTTTAAGTGCCCTTCTCACCCTCCCCTCGACCTCGCCGTTGTTTATGCCCAGATTCTTTGGCCCAAAGCTCACATCCTGAGCCACTGTGGGCGCAAAAAGCTGGTCGTCCGGATTTTGAAACACCATGCCCACGCTTCGGCGAAGCTCCAGTAGCGAAGCCTTATCGTACCTTAAAGCTCTCCCCTTGAAGAGCACCTCACCCCGGGAGGGGCGGAGGATGCCTATAAAGTGGAGGAAAAGCGTAGTCTTGCCTGCGCCGTTGGAGCCCACGAAGGCGATTCTGCGCTTGCTCAGGGTCACATTTACACCGCGCAGTGCGGGGGTACCGTCGGGATACTCGTAGGCTAAGCTCCTGGTTTCCAGTATGTTCATGGTTCACACCAGCTCCATGTTTCTGGTAAAGTATGCAAGGGTGGCGAGCAGTACAGAGAAGGTGAGCACAGAGATGGTGGCGGACAGGGAGGGTCTTGCCCTCTTCAGCTCCGCAAACTCCAGGCTGCCGCCATAACCTCTGGCCTCAAGGGCGGAGAAGGCGTGCTCAGCCCGCAGGTATGAGCGCAGGAAGAGGTTGCTGGCAAGCAGTGCGAAGGAGTCAAAGCTTCGCCTGTAACTGGCATAGCCCAGGCGCAGCTTCTGGGCAGTGAGCATGCGTTCCGCCTCGTCTATAAGCACAAAGAGGAAGCGGTATATCAGCATGCACATCTCCACGAATAGTGCTGGTATGCGTAGGGAGCGCATCGCCGCGAACAGCGCTGCGGCGGGCGTTGTGAAGATTATGAAGAAGAGTGAGGAGCTGCCGGCGAGCACGCGAGAGGCCAGGAGCAGGGCTTCATTTACCCCCTCTCGCGTGGCTATAAAGGCGTGGGAGAAGAGCTTCAGTGTTAACACAGGTTCACCCCCTGCCACAAAAAAGGGCATGAGCAGCGCCACCGGCAGGGTGAAGAGTGCTGGCGCTGCCAGGGCGCCTGAGTACGCTTTCAGAGGGATTCCCGCCATAAAAAGAAGTGCAGTGCTCATCGCCAGAAAAATAAAAACAGGCGCAACAGGCGAGGTTGAAAACACCGCCACCAGGAGAGCAGAGGCTGCAAGAAAAAGTTTGAGCTGGGGGGAAATGCTGCCAAGCTTATTGTAATGGGCATAGCCCTCAAACACTTGCTCTATGTGCATATTCTATCTCGCCTCTGTCCTGCGCCTTCCCTCTTTAATTCCTTTGAAGTAGCCCACGAAGTAGCCTATTACAAGAGCGCCCACCGCCGCTTGGAGAGAGAAAAGGAAGGTCTCTATCTCGCTGCTGGGCGGCTCCCATATGGGTGAGAACCAGGGCTCATATTCGCCGCCGGTGATCTCCACTATCTTCTGCTCCGCCAGGGCATCTGCACCACTCCAGGGTTCTGGCTCTTCCGCAAGGGTGAGGGGAAGTAGAAGCATCAGAAGGAAGACAGTACCAAGCCTCATGGGCGTACACCTCCTGCAGTGCTCTTCTCTATCAGCCCGAGCTTCACGAGCACATCCCCCTTCAGCTCCAGGATATACCTGAACACTATCACCGTAAGCACACCTTCTATTATGGCCAGGGGTATCTGGGTTATGGCGAATATGCCCATGAATATCTCAAAGCTTTTCAGCACACCACCTTCCCTTGCAGGAAATGCTAGGGCAAGCTGCAGGGAGGTTACCACATATGTTGCCAGGTCGGCCACCGCCGCAGTGAGAAATACCCTAACTCTTGTGCTCAGCTTTGAGGTTAGCTTCCACACGGCATAGCCTATCACCGGACCGGCGATGCCCATGCTTGCCACATTGGCGCCCCAGGTGGTGAGTCCACCATGGGCGAGCAGAAGGGCCTGAAACAGCAGAACTATGCTCGCGAGAAGTGATGTAATCGCCGGCCCGAAGAGCACCACCGCCAGGCCCGTGCCGGTTGGATGTGAACATGAGCCGGTCACTGATGGTATTTTGAGCGCTGAAAGCACAAAGGCGAAGGCTCCTGCAAGGGCGAGGAGCACCTTTATTTCAGGGTTTTTCTCCACAAGGGTGCGCATTCTCACGAGCCCGTAAGCCAGCACCGGCAGAGTGAATATAAACCAGAGGTACCACCAGGGGGAGGGTAGGAATCCTTCAGCAATGTGCATATAATCACCTGGTTATATGCTTTCGGAGGTTCATTTAAATATTTGACGAAATAGATGCGAAGTGTTACCTGAAAGGGTAATAATAACCTTTACCTTTATATTCAGGCAAAAAGAAAGTTACATTGTAGGTGGGGAATATCCTATGGATCTGGAGCTGGAGGCAAAGGTAAAGGAGGATTATGAGGCAGCCAGGGAGAACATCCTCGAGGCTGAAAGGTGCGAGGGCAAGAGTCCCGAGGCGGAGGAGCTTATAAAGAAGGCGCACCAGAAGTTTAAGGAGCTCGAAGAGGCTGTCCTCGCCTATGAAGAGAGCAAGACCAAAGCCGACCTGATGAAGGCTCTCAACATCTCAAGGGAGCTCAGGCTCCTATCCATAGATGCCCTGGAAAAGGCGAAAGAGATAAATCTGCGTATGGGATGGAAGGTTATAGTCACCCTCGCCATAGCCACAGGTGTGGCTGCGGTTCTTTACATCTCCTCCTACAGAAGCATCTCTCACTGGACTATCCATGCAGCCTTCTGGAGTTTTTTCGGGGTAATGACCAATCTGATTTACTCCGCCTCAAAGCACGTAATGGACAGGGACTTCAACAGGCTCCATGTCAGCTGGTACCTCTCCAAGTCTATCCAGGCACCTTTCATAGCCCTCGCCCTGCTCTTCCTGCTGGTGAGCATCAACTTTGGCATTGGCGGGGGTGTAAGCATGAACTTCTCTGAGATGATTCCAGCCCGGGAAGAGGGGATGCAGACTCCTGCCTATGCCCTTTACGGCATTGCCTTCATTCTGGGCCTATTCTCCAGGAGAACCTGGGAGTACCTGGAGCTTTTCAAAGACAAGCTCCTGCCCAGGCTGGAGAAAGAGGGCTGAGAACAGTTCTCACAGAGCGCTCCATCTGCGCAGCAGCTTCTCCCTCACCCTCTCAAACACACGCCGGTCGAATTTTTTGAGATTTATTCCACTGCGAATCTGCTTCCTCGTGGGTATGAATACCTCGCTCTGGGGGTTCCTGAAGGGGCACTCCCTTGCCTGAGGAGAGTCGCGCACCTCATTCTCAGGACAGGCGGCGCAGTTGTAGCCCCTGCACCACACCATAGAAATCTGGGGAAACTTTTCGCGCACCGCCAGGTAGAGCTTCGCCGCCAGCTCACGCATCTCCGGCGAGGCGCGCACACACAAACGCAGGCCGAAGAAGTTTATCAGGCTGCGCAGGTTTATTGTATATGTATAGGCGGTGTGCATCGCAAAGGGCGTAGCATAGCGTGCCGATTCCCTGCCAGCGCCCAGGTCGAGAAGAGCTTCATACACCTCGCGGGAGCAACGCATCGCCTCTGCGTAGCGTTTGAGAATCTCCTGCTCCTGCTCTGGAAGGTGCTCCAGTGCGAGCCTGCCGGTGCGCACCCAGCGCTTGTACTCCTCCTCGGGTATGCCGTGCTTTCTGAGAATCTCCTCCACCTTTGGGGCGAGGTTGAAGTCGAAGCCTGCCTCGCTCTGGTAGCGCGTGCTCCGCCCGGTATGCGAGGCAATTCGATGCTCCAATAGCTCCAAAGCATTGCCCTTGCTCAGCCCGCGAATCTCAAAGCTGAAGACCACATGCTCCAGAGCACTGGAGTAGTCATTTTCGAGGATCATGTTGAAAATCTCCTCGTCGGTGGGCTCCCTCAAACCGCTCCCGGAGCAGCGCTCGCACCCCTCGCCGCGACACTCACAGGGCACCTTCCCGACGCCGCTCACCCTGGCCGAGTGGGCGACAAAGGTTATGTCATTGAAAACATGCAGGTTCTCTATACGTATGTCCATAATTCAGAGTTGTCCACATACTTTTTATAACTTTGTCGCCGTATACTTACCCAGAAGGGTAATACTAATTGCATGGAGACTAAATATATGTTCAGGGCGCTGGCAAGCAAAACCCGGCGCAGAATGCTCAAGCTCATCCTGCGCAGGGAGTATCACATCTCGGGGCTGGCAAAGGAGCTTGGAATCTCCACGCCCGTAGCAGCGAAGCATGTAAAAATTCTCGAGCAGGCGAAACTGGTTGAGAGGCAGAAGTTCGGGAAGACCCACGTGCTCAGAGCAAACCCGGAGGTGATTTATTCTGCGCTTGATGAACTTGCAGAGAGGCATGAGGTGAGGGTTAAGAAGGGCACAACGGTGCTTGAGGCACTCAAGCAGGTCTCTGGAATAAAGATAGAGCGGCGCAGCGGGCGGGAGTTCGTTATGAGCATAGACGGCGAGGAGGGGTACTACATATACGAGGTGGATGGCACCTTCCCTGAGGTCGGGATGGATAAATTTGTGGTTGAGCGCGAGATTACCGTGGAGCTGAAGAAGCTTGTACCTGTTAAGAAAAAGGAACTCAGAATCAGGCTGGACTAGATGTCCAGCCAGCCTTTTTTCTCCTGCCCTACCCCGGTGATGTGCCTCTCGAGCACCTCCACGGCCCTGTTGGGGCTCCAGTAGTAGAGCTGCACCACCTCGTGGATGTCCTTCATCTTCAGCTTCTTCTTTGCCATCACCTCGAGCAGAGCTTCTCGACGTTTTAGCTCTGCGTCAATCTCCTTGAGGCTGAGGTCGCTCATCACCGATAGTTGCTGAAGATACCTGCCGTTTATGAGCACCTCTTCGACCTTGCCTGTCTTGGGATTCTGCCTGAAAAGGGTGTTGGTGAGTATATTATCCCCCTCTGTGCCTGAGATTTCCAGCACTTCAAAAACGCGGCGCTTGAGGGTGCCCCGTTCGAGCTGTCTCTTCTGGGCGACTATTATGTCCAGAGCGGGTATCATTATCTTGGGGATGTTCATGGGGTGGCTGGTTAGCCTTGAAAGTGTTTCCTTTGCCGAGTTTGCGTGGAGTGTGGCTATGCAGCCGTCATGGCCGGTGTTCATGGCGGTGAACAGGGTTAAAGCCTCCTTTCCGCGAACCTCGCCCACCAGTATGCGGTCAGGGCGCATGCGAAGCGCATTCTTAAGGAGGTCGTCCATGGTAATCTCATTGCCCTCACTGTCCGGAGGTCGGGTCTCCATGGGAATCCAGTGCCTGTGTACCAGGGATATCTCCAGCACGTCCTCAATGCTGATTATGCGCTCAGTCTCAGGCACAAAGGCGGAGAGGGCATTCAGCGTTGTGGTCTTGCCGCTGGCGGTGCCGCCTATTATCAGGATGTTCGCAGGCTTTGTGCGCAGACCCTCGACCGCCAGCCAGAGGTAGGCCGCCAGCCTTGGCGTCAGGGTTCCAAACCTTATGAGGTCTACTATGGTCAGGGACTCTCTGCGGAACTTTCTTATGGTGAGCGTGGAGCCCCTCGGCGAAACCTCAGGGAGGGTGGCATTAACCCTGGAGCCGTCCGGAAGGCGGGCGTCGAGCAGTGGGGAGCGCGCGTCCACCTCCCTGCCGTTGTACCTTGCAATCCGCTTTATTATCCTCTCTATTTCATCCTCCTCCAGAAGTACATCGGTCTCCTTCATCCCTGCGATTCTGTCGAAGATGTACACCGGCAAACCCTGCGCCACAATCATTATCTCCTCCAGGTTGTCGTCCATCATCAGCGGCGTAAGCCTGCCCAGGCTGAGGTTCTCATAGACATAGCAGCGCACCGCCTCCTGCGAGACCTCGCCGACCTCCGCGCCTATTTCCTGGATAAGTTTGTCTATCTTCTTTGCGTCTGTCACAAAGAGGTTGCGGTACCTGTCGCCAACCTTTTCATGGATTTTCTGCATCTCCTGCTCGCAGGCGTTACAATCCAACTTCTCCACCCGGTGGCTTCTGTGGTTTTTCTTTTCCTCATGCAGGTGGGCGTCTATTTTTCTGCACCCCCTTGTTCCCCGGTTGCCGGAAGGTGATGGGAACTCCGCTGGGCTCCTATTGCAACAAACTGGGCAAGGAGCGCCTCCAGCTGAATGAGCTCACTCGCACCTTCCTTAATCCTGAAGTCGTACTCCCCTATTATGTCCACCAGTTCAACCTTCTGACGCTCCGGTATGTTGAGGCTGAAGGTTTCCCGGTGCATCTGCCCCACGACGTCCTCGCCGCTCATCCCGTAGTTTATCATCAGCTCTCGCAGCCTCTCCCTCGCCTTTATGAAGTCTCCCTGCATTGCAATGCTGAGCATCTCCCTCACCTCCTGGGGCCTCGCCTTGCCCACTATGCGGTACACAAGCTCTGCATCTATGTCCTTTCCGAAGGCGGCGGCTGATTGCAGCAGGTTTATCGCCTTGCGCATATCGCCCTCTGCGACGTAGAGTATCGCCTCCAGTCCGTCCTTGGTGAGGTCCAGACCTTCTTTCATTGCTATCCTGCGCACCACCTGGGTGATGTCCTCTGCTGTGAGGGGTCGGAATCTGAACAGGGCGCAGCGGGACTGAATGGGCTCAATTATCTTGCTCGAATAGTTGCAGCTCAGGATGAAGCGGCAGGTGGAGGTGTACATCTCCATGGTTCTGCGCAGTGCGTGCTGCGCATCCTTGGTGAGAGCATCTGCCTCATCCAGGAAGATTATCTTGAAGTCTCCGCCTATTGCCTGTGTGCGGGCAAAGTTCTTTATCTTGCCCCTCACCACATCTATACCGCGCTCATCGCTGGCATTGAGCTCCAGAAAGTTTGCACGCCAGTTTTTACCAAAGAACTCCCGCGCCAGTGCCAGGGCCGCGGTGGTCTTGCCTGTGCCCGGCGGCCCGGCGAAGAGAAGATTGGGCATATTGCGCGAGGTGACATAACCTTTCAGACGCTCCACAACCTCGCGCTGCCCCACCATGTCATCAAGCCTAGAGGGGCGGTACTTCTCAACCCATACCGCTTCTATCATTCCAGCACCTCAAAAACTTTAAATTCTAGGAACAAGATTATTAGTATGCGCATCTTTGCAATACTATTGAGCCTCTTCTTTCTTATAAATTCTGCCCACGCGGAGGGGGCCGAGGTTATAGTGGTGGAGGTAAAGGGCATAATTGACCCCGTGGTGAAGGACTACGTCGCCCGCGGCATAGAGCAGGCTGAGGGGCAGGGTGCCGAGGCACTCATCCTTGAAATAGACACACCCGGGGGCCTTGACGCAAGTATGAGGAGTATAATTCAGGACATCCTGGATTCGCGCGTGCCCGTTGTTGTGTACGTCTATCCCCGGGGTGCCAGGGCGGCCTCGGCAGGGAGTTTTATACTCGTGGCAAGCCATGCGGCGGCGATGGCTCCCGGCACCAATGTGGGCGCCGCCCATCCTGTTGCTATAGGCGGTGAGGGTGCAGTTAGCGAAAAGGTGATCAACGACGCCCGCGCCTACATGCGCAGCCTGGCGGAGCTCAGGGGGCGCAATATAAGCATGGCTGAGAGTTTCGTCGTGGAAAGCGTCTCTATTTCAGCCTCGGAGGCGCAGGAGCAGGGGATAATAGACCTGGTGGCGGCAAACTATGGGGAGCTCCTCTTCCGCCTTGACGGCATGGAGGTGGAGCTGAGGGGGGAGAAGAAGGTCCTGCGCACCCGCGACGCCGAGGTGGTGCGCCTTCCCATGAGCACCCGCGAGTCTCTGCTCCACAAAATTTCAGACCCCAACATAGCCTACCTCCTCTTCCTCATAGGCATGTATGGAATTATTCTTGAGCTCTCAAACCCGGGGTCAATACTCCCAGGCGTCGTAGGCGGGATATCCCTAATTATGGCGCTCTGGAGTTTTCAGGCGCTGAGTGTGAGCGCCACGGGTGTGGTGCTTATACTCTTCGCAATAATCCTGTTTATAGCAGAGCTTAAGGTACCCAGCCATGGCATTCTTACAGCTGGAGGTATCGCCTCACTCCTCCTGGGCTCTCTAATGCTCATAGATGCTGAGAAGGAGCCCTTCGTCACAATTTCCATAAAACTTATACTCTCAGCAACCGCCTTTACGGCACTCTTCTTCATCTTTGCAATGGGTCTGGTAATCAAGGCCATGAGGCGTGAGCCTAAAACAGGTAAAGGGGCCATGCTTGGCCTGGTCGGCGTAGCAAAGACCAACCTCTCGCCCGAGGGATATGTTTTGGTGAGGGGCGAGCTGTGGCGTGCTACGGCAAAGCAGGGAAGCATACCCAAGGATAAAAAGATTAAAGTAGTAGATGTGGATAATCTTACCTTAGTAGTTGAGGAGGTGAGCTAGGTGATTGACTTCATAACCATCCCTGCGCTTTTTATAGTTGTGCTCCTGCTGCTGTCAGCGGCAATACGCGTTGTGCGGGAGTACGAGCGTGGCGTAATTTTCAGGCTTGGGAGGCTTATAGGCGCCAAGGGTCCAGGGATTCTCTTTCTTATACCGCTGATTGATAGAATGGTGAAGGTGGACCTGCGCACTATTACCCTGGATGTGCCCTCACAGGAGATTATCACCAAGGACAACGTTACAGTGCGCGTGAATGCTGTGGTATACTTCAGGATTATAGACCCCGAGAGGGCCATAGTTGAGGTGGAGAATTATCTCGCAGCTACGTCGATGATAGCCCAGACAACGCTGCGCAGCATTATTGGACAGGCGGAGCTGGACGAACTCCTCGCCGAGAGGGAGAAGCTCAACGAAAAGCTTCAGGAGGTTATAGACCAGCAGACAGACCCATGGGGGGTCAAGGTCACGGCGGTGGAGATTAAGGACGTGGAGATACCCCAGACAATGCAGCGCGCCATGGCTGCACAGGCCGAGGCGGAGCGCGAGAGAAGGGCAAAGGTAATCTCGGCGCAGGGCGAATTCCAGGCATCGCAGAAACTTGCGGAAGCGGCTCAGATTATGGCCCGCGAACCGGGAGCGATGCAGCTGCGATTCCTTCAGACGGTGCGCGAGGCGACGAGTGAGAAGGCGAGTGTGTTCATCCTGCCAGTGCCCATAGAGCTGTTTGAGCCTTTTATGAAGCGGGGAAAGAGTAAGAAATAGAGCCGTATCAGAGTAGGTGCGAGCTCTGCCCAGGCAGGCATGGCTGAGTAAGCTATTTAAGACACCGCGTTAAGCCTATCCCATGGATTTCAAGGCCTTTGTGCTCGACTTAGATGGGGTGGTGTACCGCGGTCGCGAGCTTCTGCCGGGTGTGGAGGAGAAGATAGCAAAGCTAAAAAAGCGGGGAAAGGTGCTCTTCGTCACCAACAACTCCACAAAGACCAGAGCGGAGTATGCAGAGAAGCTGTCCTCGCTTGGGGTGGAGGCAGGCGAGGACGAGATAATCACCTCCGCCTATGCGGCGGCGCAGTACATAGCAGAGCACCACCGCAGGGCGGGGGTTTACGTAATAGGAGAAGGAGGGCTGAAGAAGGAGCTTGAGTGGCGGGGCATTAGCATTAGGGAGAGCGGGTGTAGTGTTGTTGTTGTGGGCCTGGACAGACGCTTCACCTACAAGAAGCTCGCCATTGCCCAGCACCACCTGCTCCACGGCGCCGAGCTGCTCGCCACAAATCGCGACCCCACGCTCGTGACTGAGCGCGGTCTTATTCCGGGTGCGGGCGCAATAGTCGCTGCCGTGGAGACGGCAAGCGAGAGGCAGGCAAGGCTAATAGGAAAGCCCTCAAAAATAATGGGGGAGCTGATACTGCGCCACCTCGGGGCAAAGCCGGAGGAGTCTCTGCTTATAGGCGACCGCCTGGATACAGATATAGCCATGGGAAAGGCGCTGGGCATGCGCACAGCCCTCGTGCTCACGGGCGCAACCAGACGCGGGGATGTGGATAAGAGCAGAATTAAGCCGGACTATGTGCTGGACAGGCTTTAGTGGGTCTCAACCTTGAGTATCTCGCCCTCGTCGCTTATCTCCATCTCGAAGGGTACGCGCTCACTCTCAAAGAGCCCCTTCCAGAGCTCGGCCTCGCCGCGCACAACCCAGGCCTCGCCGTGCTTGGCAACAAGGCCATAGCTCACACCGATGACCTCTTTGAGATTCCTGTGCACCCAGGTGTCGGCTATTGTCTCGGCATCCTTGGGTATGACTATCTTCTCTGCCATGCTGGTAAGGTAATGCTGAAGGAGGATATAAGGTTTGCGCCCTTGA